>NZ_JAOCDF010000032.1:0-43386 GCF_029840775.1 Empedobacter sp. GD03865 | reverse complement strand
AAAAACCTTTGTATATTTGCAAAGGTTTTTTTTATACATTTATTTCATGAAATCTATCTTAGGTAATAAAGAATCTTTTGTCTCATACTCTGTCGCTTTTCTATTTATTTTAATCATGATTGGAACAGCAATGATTTATGATGATAAAGAAATTATTTTACCAGAAGTTGCTGCATTATCTGTCGGAATTTTAACGTTTCGAGAAAATAAATGGCTACAACGACCATTTCATATTTTTTTACTTCCATCCATAACTGCTATTTTAGGATTTGGGATTAATTTTTTACCGATTATATTATCATTCAAATTAGCATTGGTATTGGTTGCAATGTTAATTGTCTTGAAAATTTTTAAAAGTCAACTTGCGCCAGCATTAGCTACGGGATTATTACCAATTGTTACAAATACAGAATCTTTTGTATTTCTATATGCGATATTTCTATTTGTCTTTTTACTTTTTCTATCAATAAAAATATTCAAACTAAAACCAACTGAAAATGCGGTTCCAATGATTTATACAAGCCATAACAGATGGTTAATCGGATTATGTGTAGTTTGGTTTACAGCTTTTTATTTTAGCGGTTTTGCACATTTCTCTGCTATTCCACCTATTATCGTAATTTCTTTTGAATCTTTAAATAATCCAACATTAAAATTAACCGTACGTCTAAAACGTATTCTTGTAATGTTCATGGCTACAATGGCTGGTTGTTTAACAATGCATTATCTTGATAATTGGTTAATCATTGGCTTGATCGATTTGATTATCGTAATGTTTATTTTGAAATTAACAGATTTACGCTTACCTCCTGCTTTTGCAATGGTTATTTTACCAATGATTTTACCTTCTGACTCGATAAAATATTTACCTGTTGCAACATTAATCATGAGTATATTTTTTATGCTATCGATTTATATTATTCAGAAAGTTGCTTATCCAAAAGCGATTGATTTCAAATAAAAAAGTCATCCAAAATTGAATGACTTTATGACTATTTTAATATGTTTCTTCGATTGATTTTACCATATTATAAATGAACTCGTTGTAAGGTGTCGGAATATTATATTGTTTTCCTAAACTGATAATTTCGCCTGCAAATTCATCCACTTCCGAATATCGTTTTGCTTCGCGATCTTGTAACATCGAAGTTTTACCAAATTCATCCACAATTTTCATCGTAGATTTCATTCGATCCACTTCTTCTTGACCAATTGCAACTCCATGTGCATTCCCAACTGCAAGAACTTCATTAGAAATCATATCCATTAAAACCTCGAGATGTTGATTGGTACGAAATTGTCCATATGGAAACTCCAACAAAAACGTCAATTGATTTCCGACAACATTTACCAAATATTTCGCCCACTGCGCTTTCTGAATATCATCCGATAATTGATTTGGAATTTCAGCAACATTCATCAATTCATGTAAATCGACTAATTTATCATGATTAATTGAATCCATTTTCCCAAAAATAATTTTTCCTATACTCGAAAACGTCACGCGATTATCAACTTTTACAGCATCCATATATGCAACTGCATTCACCACACGATCCCATCCAAAATGATCTGCCAAAACACGTTCAGAAGAAATTCCGTTCATCAAACTTACAATCATTGTGTTTTCACCAACAAAAGGCTTCATATCTTCTATCGCTTGCTGTAAATGTGAACTTTTAACGACTAAAAATATATAATCTGGATAATTATTCTCCTCGATTTTTGTGACATAATTAAAATCATACGCTTTATCATTCACAAAAATTTGCGATTTTTCGTATCGATTTTTTCGCTCCTCATCTACAATTACACTTACAATTTCTGGATTATATTCATAAAAACTCGCTGCATATTTTGCTCCTAAAGCTCCCAATCCAAGAAAATAAATTGATTTCATTTTTTTGTTATTTAGAAGATAAATTTAAAATAAAATCTACAACATTTACGAATTAAAGTCTTTGAAAAAATTTAATATTTCGGTTATAATTAGTTTTGATAAACTTTTGACAATTCTTTTGGATTGAGATACAAATAATAAATCAAATTACGCAAATCATCAAGGTTTGAGCTAGAATCTACAGCTATTTCATTCTCTTTTTGAAAATTCTTTTTCAATACATCATACAATTGATTTATTTTCTTCCAATTATCTTTTGCAGCAATTTTTTCAACAGATTTATTATTCGCAGATTTCGCTAATTGTGAGGGCATTTTCTGAATCGCTTCAAATAAAACATATAGATTGTTGACATGATTGATATAATTGTATGTTTCGTTTACAGCAAAATAATTCAGAAGAATTTTCTCTTCATCCGAAATTTTCAAGCTCGAAATTAACTTCATTTCCTCACCCAACCATTCATAAGCCGACAATCCAATTTGAGAAGCATTTGGCGTCACAACCATTCTTGGAATTGGTTCTGCATTTGCAATTTTATTTAAAATAAATTCTGTTTTTTGATTCAAAACATCCAATCGATTATTTGCTGGAGCAAGACATTTCAAAACATAATCGCAATTATATCCTAACGTGATTATCTCCTCAAGTTCAGAAAAAATATCGGCAGAAGTATCATTATTGAAACTCTCAAAATTTTGCAAACAATTATCTTGGTATTTCTCTTTAAAATCATTCATAGAAGAATAATCTTTTTTATCATCATCCCAAATAAGATTAAAATTATAGGCAAAAACATTCACAAATTGCATCGTTTTACTTTGCGGATTTTCATCAACAAATTTTTGATATACTTCTACTTTAGGAGATTCTGTATCGTAATCATCCATTAACGCAATTAAAAATCGTTCGTTAAGTGGAGTTTTCGTTCCAAATTTCTTTCCAACAGATTTTTTTAATTTCTCTTTATAATCAACAAAATATGATTTTTGATTATCATTCAACACAAAATAAACTTCGAGTTCAGAAAGAAGTCCAACTTTCTTACCTAATTCGATATTATTATCCAACAAATATTTTTCGAAAGTAGAATAATCAATTCCTTTTTCTTTCGTTTTTTCTAAAATCGTATCATCAGGATAAGCCCTCGAACCAAAAGGCAAAGAATATAAAAAAGGACCATCTGCAAAAAGTTGAACAGAGGTAAATAGAGTCAATAGAAAAGTAAAAAGTAGTTTTTTCATAAGGTTGATTTTTATAAAATTAGAAATTTTATTGAATATTTTTTCAAGTTTTAGATGATTTAACATGAATAAAAAAGCGTTAGAAATCATTTTCTTAATATTAATTCAAACAAGACAATTCTTCAAATTGTTCTTTTTAAAAATAGTTTTTACATATATTTAACAAATTAATACATCACACGTGAGTCAAATAAAAAATACCGAGGAAAAAGAATTGCAAAGAGGTCTTACAAACCGACATATTCAATTGATTGCTTTAGGTGGCGCGATTGGAACTGGTTTGTTTTTAGGAATTGGACCCGCTGCTGTTTTAGCTGGGCCATCTGTTATTTTAGGTTATGCAATTGCAGGAATCATAGCCTTCTTCATCATGCGTCAATTAGGAGAAATGGTTGTTAACGAGCCTGTTTCTGGAAGTTTTAGTCATTTTGCGTATAAATATTGGGGATCTTTTGCTGGATTTGCGTCTGGTTGGAATTATTGGATTCTTTATGTTTTGGTAAGTATGTCCGAGCTGACTGCGATTGGAATTTATGTGCAATTTTGGTGGCCAGAAATCCCATTATGGGCGTCGAGTTTGTTCTTTTTTATCGTGATTAATGCATTGAATTTAGGCTCAGTAAAAATGTTTGGTGAAGCTGAATTTTGGTTTTCTATCATCAAAGTAATTGCCATTATTGCTATGATAATCTTCGGAGCTTACTTATTAATAAGCGGAACTGGAGGTGAACAAGCAACAATACAAAATCTTTGGAACAACGGAGGTTTTTTTCCAAAAGGTTGGTTATCTGGTAATAGCGAAGGCGGTTTTAGTGGATTATTCGCCGCAATGGCTCTTATTATGTTTTCTTTTGGAGGTTTAGAATTGATTGGCATCACAGCTGCTGAAGCTAAAAATCCAGAAAAAACAATTCCAAAAGCAACCAATCAAGTAATTTATAGAATTTTAATCTTCTATGTTGGAGCATTAATTATCTTATTTTCGTTAGCTCCTTGGGAAACGATTACGGATAAAAGTAGTCCTTTTGTAATGGTTTTTGAGAATTTGAATCATTTGAAACTAAATATTTTTGGTAACACAATTGATTTTTCAAGATTAATTGCCAATGCACTAAACATTATTGTTTTGACGGCTGCTTTATCAGTTTACAATAGCTCTGTTTACAGTAATAGTAGAATGTTATATGGTTTGGCAGAACAAGGAAATGCGCCTAAATTCTTAAAAAAATTAAATAAAAATCACGTCCCTGTTATGGCGATTTTAGTTTCATCTTTTTTCGCAGCAATTTGTATTTTAATTAATAAAATAATTCCAGAAGATGCATTTCATGTATTGATGTCTTTAGTGGTTTCTTCGTTGGTAATTAACTGGATTATGATTTCGATAACACATCTTAAATACCGAAAACAAAAGAATTTGGAGAATACAAAAACATTATTTCCATCTTTCTTGTATCCTATCAGTAATTATATTTGTCTAATTTTCTTATTTGGAATTTTAGTGATTATGTGGTTTACAGGACTTAAAATTTCAGTAGAATTAATTCCAGTTTGGTTGATCTTCCTTTACATCGCTTATCGAATTGTAAAAGAAAATAAAAAGACTAAGAATTCTTGATAAATTTTAATTTAAAATAGTTCATATAAAAGCTTCAAGATTACTTGAAGCTTTTTAATTTTACATCATGAAAAAAATAGTTGTTGGATTCATTTTGATGATGAGTTCTATTGTGTTTTCACAAGAAATTTATCAAGTTATAGCGCAAGAAGGATTGACAGTTAGAACAAGTCCGAATGGAAAACGAATTGGTAAAATTCCGTATGGATATCCTGTTAAAATTTCAGAAAAAGGTGAAGCGTTTGCAATTAAAGATAATGGGAAAGCAAAAAGTGGAAACTGGGTGAAATTAGATGTTAGCTCGTCTAAATTAATTTTGGATGAAGGAGTTAATGATTCTTCTGCTCAAGGCGATTTGTATGCGTTTAGTGGTTATTTAATCACACAACAAAATTTTGTCAATCAATTCGAAACAGAAATTTCTACGCACCCAGCTTTTAGCGAATTTTATTTAGCAACAGCTTACAAATGCTTCGCAATTAAAGGCGACTTTTTTGGTGACGGTGTGGTGGATTATTTATATAGAATGATTGATACAAAAGGAAATATCCGTTTATTTATTGTGAATAATATGAAAAAAGGAAGTCAAATTTATGGTTTGGGAGGAGCAAAAGATCCGTTCAAAATTACAAATTATGATTTCGGAACGTTGATGATGATTCCAAAAGGAACGCCACTTTATTCGAATTATAAAGATGGAGTGAAACGAAATTTAAATGGAGTTTCTAAAAATGAAATCGTAACTTTAGATTATGATGCGATTTATGTGCATCAAGATAACGCAAAAGAAGGCGGATTTATTTACCGAAAAGATGGTAAATGGAATTGGCTGAACCAAAAATAAAACTAAAATAATTATGCAAAATATAGAAGGTAAAGTAGCTTATATAACGGGGGGAACAAAAGGAATTGGATTAGGAATTGCAAAATCATTGGTAGAAAATGGTTTGAAAGTGGCAATTTCTGGACGAAACATTGATGATGTTGAAAAAGCTCGTCATTATTTAGGAAATCAAAATGTATTGGCTATTCAGTCGGATGTGAGACATTTCGAAGATGAACAAAATGCAATTGAGCAAATTATTTCTGCGTTTGGACGTTTGGATATTGTGATTGCAAATGCTGGTTTAGGAAAATTTGCGCCAGTTGATGAACTTTCTTTAGAAGATTGGAATGCGATGATTGATACTAACCTGACAGGAGTTTTTCATACAATAAAAGCGTCTGTTGAAGCACTAAAAGTTTCGAAAGGATATTATATTTCGATTGCTTCTTTGGCGGGAACAAATTTCTTTGCGAATGGAGCGGGTTACAATGCTTCGAAATTTGGCGTTGTCGGTTTTACCCAAGCAGCGATGTTAGATTTGAGAAATTATGATATCAAATGTACAACGATTATGCCTGGTTCTGTGACTTCAAACTTTAATGATCATGTGCCAAATTCGGAGGATGGATGGAAAATTCAGCCCGAAGATTTAGGACAAATGGTAGTTGATTTATTGAAAATGAATCCAAATGTTTTGCCAAGTAAAATAGAAGTTCGTCCTACGAAAACAAAATAATTTAAAGATCTCGATAAGAGATCTTTTTTTATGAAAAAAATATTTCGTAATTACCAATAGTTTACATAGTTTCGTGGAAAAATAAGAATACAATAAAGGTATTTTTTTAACGAGCACTTTTTAATGAATTTTAAAAAATCAGTCAATCATTTTCGTCGTACAATTATGCGTCGATTAACAGGAGGAATAGGTGATGGTAATTTGCCAAAGATAGACAAAGAAAAACCTCTTGAACTTAATAGAGTACTGATAAACAGACCCAATCAGCGTTTAGGAAATATTCTATTGATTACACCTTTGATTCAGGAAATTATCCGATATAATCCTGGTGTTAAAATTGACTTATTTGTAAAAGGTAAGGTCGCTCCGATTATTTTTGAGAACTATCCTCAAGTTGATCAAATTATTGAATTACCTAAAAAACCTTTCAAAGAATTGATTCAATACGCTAAAGTTTGGCTAAAAATCAAAAAAAAGAATTACGATTTAGTCATTAATGTTGATAAAAATTCATCTTCAGGACGACTTTCAACTTCTTTTGCGAATTCTAAGTATAAAATTTTTGGAAATGAATTTGAAATGAATTCGAATCAAGAAATTCATATTCATCAAGCGCAATATCCAGTTTATCTGTTTAGAAAATTCATAGAATTATTTAAAAATAAAGAAGGAAATTTAGATAATCCAACTCTAAATATTCAGTTAACAGAGCAAGAGTCTACAAAAGGAATAGAAATGTTAAATGAATTGATTCAAGATCCTTCAAAGAGAACGTTGGCGTTTTTTACGTATGCAACAGGTGTAAAATGTTATGATGAGGAATGGTGGATAGAATTTTATAATTTATTTTATCCAAAATATTCGCAAGAATATAATCTAATTGAAATTTTACCTGTCGAAAATATTTCGATGTTAAATCATAGATTGCCTACTTATTATAGTAAAGATGTGAGAGAAATTGCAGCTGTGATGAAAAGTTGCGAATTTGTGATTGCAGCCGATTCTGGTATGATGCATTTGAGTTGTGCAGCGCCTACAAAAACAATTGGTTTGTTTAAAGATCAAAGCTTCTTAGAGCGTTATAAACCTTATGGAATAGGAAATGCTGTAGTCTTGATTAATAATGAAGATAAGGGTATTCTTGTTCAAGAAATGGATAAATTATTGGTTTAAAAAAAAACTGTTTTTTATCATCAAACAAAGTTCGTTTCGATTTGATATGAAATAAATTAGCTTCAACAAAAATATTTTAATTTCGTTTGATTATTTCATAGCTTTGTCCTCTGAAATAATTTAAAAATGTCAACAGAGTTTACAATTATCATCCCAATTTATAATGAGGAAGATAACTTGATAAGATTGGAAGAAACAATGAATCAATATCTGTCAAAGTCAATAAAACGGACTGAAATTTTATTGATTAATGATGGTTCTAAAGACAAAAGTTTGGCTCTTATCAAAGAGATTTGTAATAGAAATCAAGCTTTTCATTATATTTCTTTTGACAAAAATTATGGTTTATCTGCAGCTATAAAAGCTGGTTTTGATACAGTGGAATCAAAATGGGTTGGTTATATCGATGCGGATTTACAGACTGATCCAGAAGATTTCAATAAATTATTAGCGTTAGCAGATCAATATGATTTGGTGACTGGAGTTCGTGCAGATCGCAAAGATTCTTTCGTGAAAAACATGTCATCTAAAATTGCCAATTCTATTCGTAGAGCATTTACTAATGACGGAATGGATGATACGGGTTGTCCATTAAAAGTTATAGATGCTGAAAAAGCGAAGAAAATTCCGATGTTCAAAGGATTGCACCGTTTTTTACCAGCTATGATTTTATTACAAAATGGAACGGTTACTCAAGTTCCTGTCAAACATTTTCCTCGTATCGCGGGCGAATCAAAATTCAATTTATGGAACCGTTTATTAGGACCGTTAATGGATTGTTTTGCATTTGTTTGGATGAAGAAAAAATACATCAATTATAAAATTCAAGAAAGAGCGTAATGCCAAATTGGGTTATCATCAGTATTGGTTTTCTTGCACAAGCACTTTTTTCGAGTCGTCTTATTTTACAATGGGTTGTTTCTGAAAAGAATAAGAAAGTTCTTACACCAAAATTATTTTGGGAAGTTAGCTTGTTTGCATCTGTTTTGCTATTTTTATATGGTTATTTGCGTCATGATTTTTCGATTATGTTGGGACAAACATTGACGTATTATATCTATATCAGAAATATTCAACTTCAAAATCATTGGAAAGAATTTCCGAAAATAGTACGCATTTTCTTGTATGTTTTTCCTGCATTAATTGTTTTATATGGTTTCAATAACGGAATTTTTGATGTAGATTTATTATTCAAAAACGAAAAAATTCCGATGTGGCTTTTATCTTTAGGAGTCGTATCTCAGGTACTTTTCACATTTCGTTTCGTCTATCAATGGATTTATTCCGAACGAAAACACGAATCGCAATTACCAATGGGATTTTGGGCAATTAGTTTAACAGGATCATTGTTAATTTTAACTTACGCGATTATTCGAAAAGATCCCGTTTTATTTGTTGGTCATTTTATGGGATTTATCGTTTATACTCGAAATATATTAATCAAACGAAAAGAAAAAAATGGTTCAGTGGATTAAGCAAAATTCAGTTTTATTTTTAATCATCGTAACAATTTTGATGTTGTTTGTCAATCTTGGTGTTTTACAAACTAACATTATGGAAGCTCGAAATATTATTTCGGCGCGAGAAATGGTCCACGATGGAAATTGGATTTTTACCACGCTTAACGGTTTGCCACGTTATGAAAAACCACCTTTGCCAACTTGGATTACGGCCGTTTTTGGAAGTATTTTTGGTTTCGAAAACTTTTTTTGGTTACGTATTCCAGTTGTTCTAATTACCATTTTATTGGTCGTTTGGTTCTATAAAACATTAACGCATTTCGATTTAACAAAACACCAAGTTGTTAATTCTTCATTGGTTTTAATTACTTCATTTTACGTGTTTTTCTCTGGAAGAGACAACAATTGGGACATGTACACGCATAGTTTTGTGATGGGAGCGATATTGTTTTTGGTAAAAGAATTTCAATCATCAAAATTTAATTTATTCAACTTTATTGCTGCATTTTTCTTGTTAGGATGTTCGATAATGAGCAAAGGTCCAGTTTCGTTGTATGCGTTATTTTTACCGTTTTTAATTGCTTATTTTATTGTTTATAGATACAAATTAGGAAGAAATTTAGGCATCACAATTTTAACGATAATATTAGGTTGTGTCGTAGGATTTGCATGGATGATGTATGTCAAATACTTTGATGCAGAACATTTTTTAGCAGCTTCTCAAAAAGAAGTAAACAATTGGCACAGTTACAACACTCGCCCAATTTATTATTATTGGAGTTTCTTTACGCAATCGGGTTTATGGACAATTCCAGCTTTGGTTAGCTTGATTTATCCTTATCTAAAAAATAAAGTTGCAAACAAAAAAGCTTATCAATTTGCTTGGTTATGGACAATTTTATCGGTGGTTTTATTATCTGTAATTCCAGAAAAAAAATCAAGATATTTATTACCAGTTTTAATTCCATTAGCGATGAATATTGGCTTTTACATCGAATATTTACGATTAGAATTCAAAAATTTATCAAATAAAACCGAACGATATTTTACCAATTTTACGTTTGGTTTATACGGAATAATAGGAATTGCGATTTCAGTTGGTGTTTTTATTTATACAAAAGATCGTTTGTCAGAATTTTTAATTTGGTCGATTCCTTTTGCTGTTGTTGGATTAATTTTAGGAATCTCAATTTTTAAAGGATTGAAGATAAAATCATTTGAACAGATATTTTACTCAACTATTTTATTGATGTGCTCGGTTGTAGCATTTGGATTTCCACTTTCTAAATTAACTTTTTCTGAAGAGTTGTATGCTTCTGCTAAAAATCTGAAAAAATTAGAACAACAAAATCAAATCAAAACATACGAATGGCAAAGTTTTGTTCCTGAAATAGTGTTGGATTATGGGACTTCAATTCCTGCAATTAACGATGGAAAGAAAACTATCTTTCCGAAAGAAGAGAAATTTGGAATGTTAGCAAGTCCGTCAGATTCTACTTTTTTTGCGGATCATTTCAATAATTATTCAATCAAAAAAATTGGTGTGGTCGATTTGAATCATTCTTCAAAAAATCAAAAAAATTATAACGATCGTATCCAAAGAAACTATTATTTGATTCAAAAAAAGTGATTAAATTTCGAGTAAAATTTTTAGCTTAAATTTTCGTTATTCTAATAAAATCTTTTGCAGTTTCGGATTCTATTTTTTCTATGTTTTTGGTTAGTGAACAGTTTTGTTTTTGCTCAACATTTTGGGTGGAAAAATCCTAATTTTAGACAAGATTCTGTTCAACTTTCTGATACGATAAAGCTGCAAAATAAAGGAATTTTGTCAGAAAAATTTCAAATTTTAGATTCAATAGGAAATCCAATTTCAAAAGAATTTTATACGATAAATTTCGAACGAAACGAAGTTTATTTCAATTCTTCAATCGCCAAACAAATGGTGAAAATTCAGTATTTTGTTAATCCAAAATTAGCCGAATCTGTTTTTTATGCCAAAAATCCGAATATCATTGTTAATGATGCAAAACCAGTTGATATTTTTCATCGAATAGAACCGAATTCAAAACAAGCGAACAAAGATGTTTTTGATGGTTTGAATAGCAAAGGATCAATGGTTCGTGGAATTCGTTTCGGGAATAATCAAAGTGCGTCTGTGCAATCTTCGTTGGATTTGGAATTGTCTGGAAAATTATCGGATGATATTACAGTAAATGCGGCGATTGCGGATAATAATGTGCCAATAGAATCGGATGGATACACGCAAAATTTGCAAGAATTTGATAAAGTTTACATCGAATTAGCCAGTAAAAATTCGAAAATTAGAGCTGGACATATTGATATTAATACCAATCAAGAACGAGATTTTTTCAATCCATTTAATCAAAAAGTAACAGGTTTACAATTGTCAACTCAGTTAAAAAGCGAAAAATCGTCGACCAATATTTTTGCTTCTGGAAGCATTACACGAGGTGAATTTATGCGTGTTAATTTTGTTGGACAAGACGGAAATCAAGGTCCTTACAGGCTTTCTGGAAAGAATAATGAATTGTATGTGATTATTATTTCGGGAAGTGAAAAAGTATATATTGATGGTGTTTTGTTGGAGCGTGGCGAGCAAAATGATTATGTAATTAATTACAATACAGGAGAAATTTCTTTCACTTCAAACCGGTTGATTACCGCAAATACGCGTATTAATGTGGAGTATTTGTACAATTCTCGAAATTATTCACAAGTTTTACTTTATGGTGGAGCTGAATACGAATCGGAACGATTGAAATTGTCAGGTTTTTTCTTTTCTCAAGGAGATTCGAAGAATAATTCACTTGGAAATGATTTGACAGATGCTGAAAAGCAAATTTTGGCAAATGCAGGGAATGATCCAGATAAAATGTACACCATTTCTGCAGAGAAAACGACGTATGATTCGAATAAAATCTTGTATCGAAAAGTAAATCAAAATGGATTAGATATTTTTGAATATTCGACGGATCCAAACGATGAATTGTATCAAGTGGCTTTCACGTATGTTGGCGCTAATCAAGGAAATTATCGACAAATAAATGCGAATCAAAATGGGAAAGTCTTTCAATATAACGAAGCAATTGCTGGAGTTTTACAAGGTGATTATGAACCAATAAAGCAATTAATTTCGCCTAAAAAGTTGCAGATTTATACGTTGAATGGACAATATCAATTGAGAAATAATGGAAATGTTGGTTTTAATTTAGGTTTGAGTAATTATGATCAAAATTTATTTTCATCGATTGATGATCAAAACAATTCTGGTTTAGCAACTCGTGTTTATGGTGAAAAAACATTTTCTTTCAAAAATTGGAAAATTACACCT
This sequence comes from Empedobacter sp. GD03865, assembly GCF_029840775.1. NCBI lineage: Bacteria > Pseudomonadati > Bacteroidota > Flavobacteriia > Flavobacteriales > Weeksellaceae > Empedobacter > Empedobacter sp. GD03865. The sequence continues at coordinate 31,074 of NZ_JAOCDF010000032.1, read as the reverse complement.
TATGCGGAATGGAATTTTATTAATAAAAATTATAAAAGTGCAGAGCGTTTACGAGCTGTTGAATTTGCACGAGATTTTAATTTGGAACAAGAATTAAGTGGCGTAAATCAGAATTTTATCACAGCAAAAATCAATTCATCTTGGAAAGAAAAATTTAATGCACAATATAAATTCGATTATCTTGAAAATACTGGTTTGTACAAAGGTTTGAGAAATCAACTTGATGCAAATTATAAAACTGAAAAAGACGAAATCGTTGCGCAAGCAAATATTTTATCAACAAAAGCAACGCTTCAAAATACCAATTTTGCGCGTTATATGGTAGATGGAAAACGAAAAATTGGAAATAAATTTTGGGTTGGAGCGAGAGTTTGGGGCGAGAATAATGACATGGATGATTTGACAAAAAATCAAAAATCAGATTTAAGTTTTAAATGGAATGAATTTCAGTTGAAAGGAGGTTTTGCAGATTCGCTTGGTCATAAAATCGATTTGACGGTTTATCAACGTCAAGACGATTCGGTTCGTTTAGGGACTTGGCAAAATATTCAACAAAGTAAAGGAGCTATTTTTAATTCAACATTAATACAAAAACAAAATCATCAATTAAATTTAAATTTCCATTATCGACGAGTTAATTATCAATTTTTAGATGCGCCGAACGAAGATTTTATGACAGGAAGCGTAAAATGGTACAAAGCTTTTTTCAATCAAGGTTTACAATTAAATGTAGATTATGAAGTGGGAAGCGGTGTGGAACCGCAGCGTGAATTTCAGTATGTAAAAGTTTCGGATGGAATGGGAATTTACAAATGGACGGATTATAACGGCGATGGAATTGAGCAAATTGACGAGTTTGAAGTGGCAGAATTTATCGACCAAGCAAATTATATTCGCGTGTATACGAATACAATCGAGTATTTGAAAACGAATAAAAATCAATTCAATTTTACGTTGCGTTTTCGTCCAAAACAAGTTTTTAATACCGAAAATGAATTCTGGAATCGTTGGATGTTTCAGCAAAATATCTCGGCAAGTAACTCGTTGCGCAAAGAAGGAACGACGTTAGAATGGAATCCTTTTACGAATTCGGCTCAAATTTTAGGTAAAACAAGAAGTATTCGTTCGTCGATTTTCTTTAATCAAGGAACACAATATAAATGGTCGTCAAATTTTATTTACAATCAACAACAATCCCAAACGTATGTTTACACAGGTTCTGAATACCGTGATTCAGACAGTTATTTGTTGCAAGCGCGTTATAAGATTTTGCAAGATCTAATCGCAAGTTTCGATACTGAATATATGGTGATTAACAGCGATTCTGAATTATTTTTGAGTAGACGATATAAGTTAAATAATCTTCGTTTATCACCAAAAATTACGTATCAAACAGAAAAAAATCTTGTTGCGTCGTTGTTTTATAATTATCAAAATAAGAAGAATGTTTCGGGTGAAGAGCAATTAAATCAGTCGGATTTGGGAACAGAAATTCAATGGAACGGTTCGGATAAAATGAGTTTGTTGGGAAGTTTTAGTTTTATCAACAATAAATTTATCGGAAACCAAGAATCTGTTGTTGGAAATCAAATGATGGAAGGTTTGCGCGCTGGAAATAATTTTGTTTGGCAGTTGCAAATCCAACGGCAAATCACAAGTTTTTTGCAATTGAATATTTCGTATGATGGACGAAAAACCGAAGAAAATAAGCCAATACATACGGGAAGTGTGCAAGTGCAAGCGAGGTTTTAAATAAAAAAAGACGATTTTATAAAATCGTCTTTTTTTATTATTTTTACATTCTATTTACTTCATCTTGATTTCCAGTTTCGCGATTTTTTACTGATAATTTATTACTTCCGAATTTATAATTCAATCCAATTCTTATGCTTTGAGTATCCCATACATTCGCAAAAGTTTGTACGATTCCATTGTTATTTTGTGATAAATATTCTTGCGCTTTGAAAATATCTGTTGCATTCAAACTCAATTCTAATTTTTTATCTAACATCAAATATTTGAACGAAAGATTGAAACGAGCATAAGGTTTTAGTTTATAATTTTGGAAAGTTTCTCCAAAATTTTGAAAATAAATCAAGTTAATAAACATCGTTTTTTGTTGATTAAGCGTAAAATCATTTGTCGAAAATAATGAACTCGACCAACCTTTGAATCGCTTAGAAGAAATTGCAACATTTGCGCTCGAATAAGAAACTTCAAAAGTAGTAACGCTTGACCACCATTTTGTAGGATTTATCGTCATATTTTGGCTCAAACCAAAGCTATCCGAATCTACAAAATTCATCCAAACAAAAGTATTATGTTTTGTGTTCTCATCAATGATTGAAGCTTGATTGACACCATCTCTCAAACTTGAATAATAAAGTCGAGTATCAAATTTTTTGTAAGTAAAAGTAAGTTCTAAATTGTGTGTAAAAGCTGGTTTCAAAAAAGGATTTCCTTCGTTGTAAACATATTCGTTTTGTATCATTCGAAAAGGATTTAAACTTTCGTAATTTGGACGATTGATACGACGCGAATAATTAATTCCTAAACTTTTACTTTTATCAAAAGTATGCAACAAATAAAATGACGGAAACAGTTTGATATAATCTGTTTTATTCGTTTGATTATTTTCTCTCGAAAAACCTTCTGTTTGTGTTGCTTCTAATCTCAAACCAGCTTGCATCTGCCATTTTTCTCCAAACTTTTTACTTCCGTTCAAATAAATTGCTTCGTTATTTTCTTTGTATTTGAAAAGATTCGACAAATTTTCATCAAATGTATAGTTGTAATTTTCGTCTGCTTTATATGCTTCAACCAAATTATTTGATTTTGATTGCGAAAATTTAGCCCCAATACTCCAATTGAAATTTGTTAAAGGAAGTTCTACATCAATTTTTGACGAAAAATTCTCAATTCGATTGTTTAAATTACTTTTTCCACCAAAAAAAGAATCTTCTATTAACTGATTATTTTTGTAAGAATTGGTTGCATAAGTTCTATTCATGGGAGATGAGTAATTGGCGTAATCGGCATCAAATGAAATCTTTTTACCTAATGAATCAAGTGCAAATTCTGAATAAAGATTGACCAAAGATTGATTTGTTTTACCATTTTCGAATGAATTTCCTTTATTTGTTTGATAAATTTCGTTCGCTAAATTCTTGAAAAACATTTGTTGTGGATTTTCTGAATTATATTTCGAATTGTTGAACGAAAATTTAGAGCCAATTGTCCATTTATCGGTTAATTTATAATCAACAGAGAATCGTCCTCCAAGATATTTGTTGATATAATCTGTGTAAGAAATGTTATGTCTGCGCGCATCAGAGAAAAATAATTCGTTGTTCCATGTTCTTAGAAATCTTCTATCTCCAGCATTCAATGAAGTCTGAATTGTCCATTTATCTTTTTGTAAATTATAAGCCGCATTGTAGCGCTCTGTGTTTCTTTTGCTTCGCGTATATGATGCGCCAACAGTGGAATTCCAGCTATTATTTTTTATTTTTTTTGTTACAATATTTACAATTCCACTATTTCCTTCTGCCTCATATTTTGCAGGTGGAGTCGTAATGACTTCAATTTTTGAAATATCAGAAGCGCTCATACTTTCCAAATAATTAACCAAATCCGTTTGCGACATATAAGTTGGTTTGTCATCAATCAAAACCATTACAGAATTTTTTCCAGAAACCGCAATATTGTCATTTGTTACATTCAAACCAGGAGTGACGCGTAAAACATCCATTGCAGTTCCGCCAGCAGCTGAAGTAGAATTTTCTACATTGAAAACAAACCGATCGATTTTTCGTTCCATGATTTTCTTTTCTGCTCCAACGACAACTTCTTTCAAGTTTGTAGATGTTTTAATTTCAATCTTTCCTAAATCGATAGAATTATTCAATTGAATATCTTTCTGAAAAACAATTTCTTCAAAATAGTTGATTTCAAATTTGTACGTATTTTTCTTTGCTTCAATAGCGAATTTTCCAAGTTCATCTGTTGTTAAATTGATAATTGTGTCTTGATTAGATAAGGTAATGTCAACATAAGGAAGCGCTTTATTTTGCTCCATAACTTCGCCTGTTAGTGTATAGTTTTGAGCAAATAGAAAACTAGCGCTAAATAAAATGATAAGTTGAATAAATGTTTTCATGTTGAATTAATTTTAAACAAATATTCTCCAAATCGATTCTTTTTGAACTTTAAAATCGACAAACCCTACTATATTATCGACGAATTTGATTAAAACCAAAAACCTCGAGAATCTCTTGAGGTTTTTGATTTAATTTATTTTTCCTTCATAATAAACAGGATTTCCTTTTTCATCGAAACCAATTATAGTTAATTGATAATCTTTTGGTTTATCGTTGTTGAAATATTCTATTTCTGTGTCTTCTCCTGGAGCTGTATACAAATTAGGATTCCAAAATAAAGTACTTCTTATGTCATTCGGAACATCGTTGTAAAGCGATTCGTAATCATCATTGTTAAAATATGGAAGGGATTGATTATAACCACCAATTTGAATTAAATTATTAGGTAACATAGGCGTGTTATCAACTGGCGCATCACTTCCTCGTTTAGAGTAAATTGCAATTGCATTACCAAGTAAACCAGCGCCTTTGAAAATTTTTACCATCGCAATATCTCTAGGATTAATACTAGTTAAATTATCTGAAGTCATTTTCATTTCGTTCCAATAAATTGCAACTTCAGAATTTCTAATTTTTGGAACTCCGTTAGAAACCGTTAATCCTGCAACTCGTCCAGCTAAAAAGTCCATAATATTTGTATAACCTTCTATTGGCTGAGATTCGTTTACGAAATCTATCACAGTTTCGTTTATGTTATTGAACATTCCGCTACTTAATTCATTGTTCAGCTTCTCAGTTTTCGATTTTTTATCCGCTTTTACAACAACTTCTTTCAGACGAATACTTTTATCATTGATGATTTTGATGTTCTGTTTATACGTATTTTGCTTCTCGACTTCTTCTTTATTCGTAATTTCTTCTAATAAATAAGGCGTTGCAGGCAATTTGGATTTATAACTTGTACTTTTATAATTTGGCACAACAGATAAAGTTAAAGTTCCGTTGTTGGCAGATTTTCCATTTTCCGAATTCAAGAAATAATTCATCGCCATTGGCCCATAATAAAACAAATTATTCATCTCGAAGTTTCCTTCATAATCAGTATCAAGCGTTGCAAATTCTTTTCCATTATTCTGCATTTTATAAATAATACTCAACGAAGCATTGCTCAATTCTCTCCCGTTATTATATGCTTTCACTTTGTAGGAAAGATATCTACGATCGTTGTCAATAGTAGGTTTTACGATATTTCCAACCACTAAATCTTCCCAATTAAATCTTTTCCATTTTTCTGTTATTAAAAGCGCATCCAGATTTTCTGAGAATTCATTATTTTTAAAATATTGTGTAGGATGATTAATTTTCGAACTAAAATCTCGCGTCAATAACATTGCAGAAATTAAATTGTCTTCATCATTATTTTTTTGATCTTTGATAACAGCCGAAAAATTAATTTCTTCAGGATATTTTACCTTAATTGTGTTTAATTCTCGTGGATTAGCCGTTGTTTCGAAAGAAATTTCAGGTTTTTTGTACGATTCTTTTGGATTGATAAATATCAAACGATTGGCAACTTCAATATCATTTGCATCAAAAATGGCAATGTTCAAAATACCTTTATCATTGTCTAAAACCTCTTTTGGAACATAAGTTGAAACCGATTCCACACTTTTTACAATTTGAGAACTCATTACAAGTTCATTATTAATTGTTCCAATAATTTTATGATTCAATAAAGGATTTTCTTGATTGATGCTTTTTAATTGGATCACAATGTCTTTGCTATTTCGAACAACTTTCATCAGAATCCCATCTTTTTTAGCTTCAGGTAAATCAATAATTTGTTGATTTCCTTTTTCGTCATTTAATTGTACTTGATAAGATTTGCCTTCTTCTGCTCTCAACGCAAAAGTCGCAACGTTTTCATCTAGATTATCAAATGTTGTAATTTTATTGGTAGGATTATTTTTCTCGAATACAAAACCATTCCATTTTTTTGGTAAATCTCCGTCCGATTTTAATCTTACAGCAAATTTAGTTGTTTGATTTTGAATAAAATTTCCACCTTCCGCAAAAGCTTTTGCATTCCATTTTAAATTTGGATTTGGAACAAGTTTTAATTTAGAATTTGGATTAAATATTTTAACTTGATTGATGTATTGAAATTCTTCTGAGAAAAAAGTCATGTACGTTGTGTAAGCTCTTACAAAGTAAACTCCTTCCTCGTTTTCGTTTTTGGTATTCAGTGTTCCATCACTTTCACCGTTCACAATCGGAACCAATTTTCGGTCGATTAATTTTTTGTCTTTATCGTATAATTCAACAATAAGATTTGTAGAAATTAAGCTCGGTTTGTAGCCATTTAATGTATAAGCTTTGAACCAAATATTGTCGCCAGCAATGTAATTTTCCTTATCAAATAATAAATAAACTTTTTCTTGAGCGTAATTTGTATCCAGACTTTTTATAGCCGTTTCTAATTTTGATTGCGCAAAAGTTGTAATCGAGCAAAAGTATAATGCGAGTAAATAAATATATTTCATGCGAGAATGATTAATCTAATAGAATGAATTTGAATTCTTAAAATTATCATTATTTAGATGATTTTCATTCAAATATTTTATTAAAGTTTATCATAACTTTTGATTGAATGACGATTTTTCTTCTCGAATAATGTTAATTTTTGTTAATGAATTTAATTAAAAGACTTTAAACAAAAAAAAACCTCGAGAATTTCTCGAGGTTTTGATTTATAAAGAAATGTTGTTAGATTAAATTCCGTCAACAATTGCATTTAATGTTGCAGATGGACGCATTGCAGCAGTTGTTTTAGCAAAATCTGCTTTGTAGTAACCACCAATATCTTGAGGTTTACCTTGTGCACCAATTAACTCTTCGTTAATTTTTGCTTCGTTTTCTTCCATAGCTTTTGCAACTGGAGCAAATTTAGCAGCTAAATCAGCATCTTTTGTTTGATTTGCTAACGCTTCTGCCCAGTACATTGCTAAATAGAAGTGAGAACCACGGTTATCGATAGTTCCTAATTTACGACCTGGAGATTTATCTGTAGCTAAGAATTTAGCATTTGCTTCATCTAAAGCATCAGCTAAAGTTTGAGCTTTTGCATTTCCTTGTGTTTGAGAAACGTGCTCTAAAGAAGCTTGTAATGCTAAGAATTCACCTAAAGAATCCCAACGTAAGTAACCTTCTTCTACGAATTGTTCGATGTGTTTTGGAGCAGATCCTCCCGCACCAGTTTCGAATAATCCACCTCCGTTCATTAATGGAACGATAGATAGCATTTTAGCAGAAGTTCCTAATTCTAAAATTGGGAATAAATCTGTTAAGTAGTCACGTAAAACGTTACCAGAAACAGAAATAGTATCTTTTCCTTCTCTTGCACGGCTTAAAGTTTCTTTCATAGCATCTTTAACGTCCATGATACGAATATCTAAACCTGTTGTATCGTGATCAGCTAAGTATTTTTCAACTTTTTTGATGATTTGTTGATCGTGAGCTCTTCCTTTATCTAACCAGAAAATTGCTGGAGTAGCAGATAAACGAGATCTGTTAACCGCTAATTTAACCCAGTCTTGAATAGGAGCATCTTTAGTTTGAGACATTCTGAAAATATCAGAAGTTTCAACTTTTTGCTCTAATAAAGTGTTTCCGTTTGCGTCTTCAACTTTGATTGTTCCGTTTGCAGGAGCTTGGAAAGTTTTGTCGTGAGAACCATATTCTTCCGCTTTTTGAGCCATTAATCCAACATTAGGAACTGAACCCATTGTTGTAGGATCTAAAGCTCCGTTAGCTTTCATATCGTCTACAACAGCTTCGTAGAAACCAGCGTAAGAACGGTCTGGAATGATCGCTACAGTATCTTCTTCAGCACCATCTTTGTTCCACATTTTACCTCCGTTTCTTACCAATGCAGCCATAGATGCGTCAACAATAATATCAGAAGGAACATGGAAGTTCGTAATTCCTTTATCAGAATTAACCATTGCTACACGTGGTCCGTTTGCTAAATCAGCTTCAATTGCAGCTTTAATTTCTGCTTCTTGAGGTTGACCTTTGATTTTTTCGAATAAATCTGCTAAACCATTGTTTGGATTAATATCTAATGCTTTGAAAGTATCAGCATATTTTACGAAAACATCTTTGAAGAAAGTTTCAACGATTGCTCCAAAAATAACTGGATCAGAAACTTTCATCATTGTTGCTTTTAAGTGAGCAGACAATAATACGTTTTTGTCTTTTGCTTCTTGAATAGCTTCTTGAACAAATGATCTTAAAGAGTTTAAGTTCATTACAGAAGAATCAATTACTTCACCAGCTTTTAAAGGCGCTGCTGATTTTAATTCTTGTACAGAACCATCTTCTCCGTAAAATTTGATTGTATATTCAGTTGCGTTTTCTAACGTAGTAGAATTTTCAGTACCGTAAAAATCACCAGATTTCATATAAGCAACTTCTGTTTTGCTATCTGTAGCCCAAGCTCCCATTTTGTGAGGATTAGCTTTTGCATAGTTTTTAACAGCTTTTGGTGCACGACGGTCAGAGTTTCCTTCACGTAAAACTGGGTTTACAGCAGAACCTAAAACTTTTCCGTATCTAGCTTTAATTGCTTTTTCATCTTCATTTTTTGGTTCAGCTGGATAATTTGGTACAGCAAAACCTTTCGCTTGCAATTCTGCAATCGCTTCGTCTAACTGAGGAACAGAAGCCGAAATATTAGGTAACTTAATGATATTTGCTTCCGGAGTAGTCGCCAAAGCTCCTAATTCTGCTAAAGCATCAGGAATTCTTTGTTCTTCTTTTAAGAATTCTGGGAAGTTAGCTAAAATACGTCCAGCTAAAGAAATATCTGGAACTTCGATTGTAATATCAGCTGTTTTCGTGAATCCTTGTACGATTGGCAAAAATGAGTGAGTTGCCAACATCGGAGCTTCATCCGTAAGTGTGTAATGAATTTTTGACATTATGTTTTAAATTTTTTTGAGACTATTTTAATAATAGTCAATTAAAAATACATTTTTTCAATTTTGAATGCAGAAACTGCAAACTTTGCAAATATACAATATTTAGCAGATTAAATTGACCATAAATCAATCATTTACACTAATTTTAGTATAATTTTTAACATGATTTTTGATAGGTAGTCAAGTTGATAATTTATTGAAAGAAAATTGTTCAAGTTGATAATTTTTGACTGATTTTTTTTTCAACTTTATGTATAAGTTCACTTTTGAGAAAGTCGTCTTTTTAATGCTTCTTAAGAAACCAATTTTTATAAACTTAGTTTCTTTCTTAATTTTGCAGAAAACAATTCTTTTGAAACAAAATTTAGCGACAATCGCATTTTATAATGTCGAAAATTTTTATTCTAAATCTTCAGACGAATCTTTTTTGCCCAGTAATTTTATCAAATGGAAAGATAATCGTTATGATACAAAGGTGAATAAGATTGCATTTTGCATCTCTAAAATTGGTAAATTAGAAACAAATGAATTGCCATATTTGGTTGGTTTGGCTGAGGTTGAAAATGAAGAAGTTTTAGAAGATTTGATTCAAAATGATTTTTTGAAAGATGGCGATTATAAAACACTTTTATATGAATCATTAGACGAAAGAAAAATAAATGTTGGATTAATTTATCGTCAACAATTTTTTGAAGTTTTAGAAAGCGAACCAATTAGATTTATCTTTAAAGATCAGTATGATACAAAATCTTATACACGAGATATTTTATATGTGAAAGGAAATTTAGTTGGCGAAATTATTCATCTTTTTATTGTTCATTTACCTTCTAAAATTGATAAAGAAATCAATCAATTAAAACGTCAACATATTTTTAAAACGATTCGAAAAAGAATTAACGATTTGTTAACCGAAAATTATTCGGCAAAAATTGTTGTGATGGGAGATTTTAATGATGCTCCAACAAATTCTGACTTAATTGATGAATTGGATACTCGTTCTAAACAAGAAGAAATAAACAGAAACGAATTATTCAATCCAATGGTCAGTCTACAATCGTATAAAAGAGGTTCGATGATCTTTAAGAAACAATGGATGTTATTCGATCAACAGATTTTTTCGAAAGGATTTTTTACTTGTCAATCAAATTTAGAATATATAAAAACAGATATTTTTGATGCTGATTTTTTGAAGAATACAGGCGGAAAATCTACAGGTTCGCCATTCAGAACTTTTCTTGGTAGAAAATATTTCGGTGGATATAGCGATCATTTTCCCGTTTATACCATTTTAAAATATTAAATTTGTAGCGGTATAATTTAAGAATAGGTGAGAATCCACGAAAATGGTCAGGTTGAGATTGACGGAATCGATAAGTTGATTCTGAATGCCTTTATGGACAATGCTAACATGCCTGTTTCGCAATTAGCAAAAGAATTAGGTATATCAAATACGGCAGTTCATCAACGTATCAAGAAATTAGAAGCTTCTGGAGTGATTGATTCGACAAAAGTAATTGTAAATCCAGCAATTTTAGGTTATTCAACGATGTCATTTGTTGGTGTTTTTATGGACAAACCTTCTTCTTATAAATTAGTTGTGAAAGCTTTGGAAGAAATTCCAGAAGTAGTGGAAGCTCATTTTACAACAGGAAATTATGGGATTTTCCTTAAAATTTTGAGTCGTGATAATCTACATTTAATGAATGTGTTGAACAAAAAAATTCAGCAAATTGATGGCGTTACACGTACAGAAACTATAATTTCGTTGGAGCAACCAATAGATAGACAAATAAAACTTTAATATACAAAGATGAATATTAATCAATATTTAGACTCGACGTATCTTAAAACACCTGAACAAGCAGGTATTTCGAATTCTGATACATTAGAGATGGTGCATAAGTTAGCACAAGAAGCTATTGATAATGATATCTATGCGGTAATGATTCGTCCTGATTATGTAAGATCAGTTCGTGAATTATTGGATGAGAAAAAATCGAATGTTGTTTTGGGAACTGTAATTGGTTTTCCTGAAGGGACTTACGATTTGAATGAAAAGTTGAGAGAAGCGCAAAAAGCAATTGCTGATGGAGCCGATGAATTAGATTTTGTAGTAAACTACGAAGCGTTCAAAAAAGGTGATAGTGATAAAGTAAAAGAAGAAGTAGAAGCTGCAACATTAGTCGCATTGCGTGAAGGTAAAGTTGTAAAATGGATTATCGAAACTGCTGCTTTAACAGATGAACAGATTGTTGCTATAACACAATTAATTCGTGATACTGTTTTAGAAAAAGCAGGTGAAGAAAAAGCATCAAAAGTTTTTGTAAAATCTTCTACAGGTTTTTATAAAACTGAAAATGGAGAACCAAATGGAGCAAACGAGCATGTTATTAAATTGATGCTTGAAAATTCAGGTTCGCTTCCAGTGAAAGCTTCTGGCGGAGTTCGCACGACAGAAGAAGCTGAAAAAATGATCGCTTTAGGCGTGAAAAGAATTGGAACATCATCTGCTTTAGCGATTGTAAAAGGAGAGCAAGGAGCAAAAGGTTATTAGAAAATTTCTACATTATAATACATTTAAAAGTCTCAATATTTATTGAGACTTTTTTTTATTCATTTAAAATAAGCTTTCTTTTTTAGTTAATTTTTTAAAATACTTAAATGGCATATTGTATTTTATTATTTTTGGAGTACTAAAATTATAACTTTATTTAAATCAATTAATTTGGTTAAAAAAGGTCGTAATTTTGCATTGATAACACTGATAAAATAGTATAGACGTATGTTGTTGAATAATCGTAAAGTTTATAATAATTTGGTTTTTGATGTAGGTATAACTGCATTTGAATTGAATGATATCCTACATACAGAAAAATTGAGAAAAGAGTTATCTGTTGATGAGTATTTTGGAATAATCTGGTCTGGTTCTAAAAAATTTGTTCATAAAATAAATGGAAAAGAATATTCGATTCCTAAAAACCATTTTCTTTTTATAGCTCCCAATATCTCTCAAGAATTTGTGAAACAAACTACTCGTACTGATGCTTATTATATTGTTTTTAAACAAGAATTTTATTCAAAATCAATCGAAGAGAACTTGAAGTTAGAAAATTCTACACTTTTTTCGCGAGATATTATAAATATTGTTGAGAATACAATTTGTTCTGCTCCAATTTTTGAGGCTAATTATTTGCAATATTTCTTTACTGCATTCGAAAATGAATTAGATATGAAGCTTGCTCATAATCTTTTGGAACGTATTATTATCAATGGTCAAATGGAAACATTTGATATGCAAAGCCAATTTATACAAGATGATTTTGATGTAGAACTTGCGACAAAATTCAAAAAACTTTTGCAAGAAAATGTCAATGAAAACAAACAAGTATCTTTTTACATTGATAAACTTTTTATTACAAAAAGAAGGTTAGATAAAGCAACTCAAATCGTTTTTGGAAAAACAGCAAAAGAAATGATTGTGGAAGAATTGATGAAAAATGCAAAGATTTTATTAGTCAACTCAAAAATGTCAATAAAAGACATTGCGCTGGAACTCAATTTCCTCCAAGAGACCAATTTTACGGCGTTTTTCAAAAAAATACTGGGATTTCTCCGACTAAATTCAGACAAAGCACTCCGAATTAAATAGTTAGAAATGTCGTTTTTCATCATCTTTTGGTATGATTTAATCTTTTAAGAATAAAAAACAACTTCTACATTTGCAATCGCATTTGAGAATAACCAATCTTAAATATACAAACTACCAGATTATTTAACAAATATTTTTTAATAAATTTTTAACAAATTATAAAATGATGAAAAAATTAGCATTTATTTTAACGATTTTCTGTGCATTAGTTTCTGGAATGGCTTTAGCTCAAAAAACAGCTTCAGCAACATTGAATGTAAAATTATACCCAATTCAAACAATTCTTATTGGTACTGATAATACAGTTAACTTAGAATATCAAACAAAAGAAGATTATTCTAACGGTGTTACAAAAACTATGAACGACCACTTAATTGTATATAGTACTGGTGGTTTTGCTGTAAAAGTAAAATCTGAAAATGAAAACTTAGTTTTTACAAAAGGTTCTACAACAGATAACATTGCAGCTAATACAATTAATTTACAAGCGACTTTAGGTACTGGAAATGTATTAAATTCATCTTCTTTCAGTAAAGTTGTTTTAGATAAATCAGACAAAAACTTGATTTCTAGTACAGTTGGTGGTACAGATTTAAAATTCAATGTTGCGTATAACGGAAAAGGAAACAACGATTATGTAAACAAATATTATAATGTTGAGAACCCTAACGTGTATACAACTACTGTAACTTACACAATAGAAGCACAATAATATAAAAAATAGGAAGTGATATTGAAAAATATCACTTCTGTTTTTGCTTATGAAAGTTCTTCGTTTTTTAACTATCGTTTCTTTTTTAGCATTAATCGTTTCAATTAAGATTAGTGCACAATCAGGTATTTCTGTAAGTCCTCCAAGGACTTATTTTGCGTTAAATCCTGGTGAGTCTGAGCGTAAAAAGATTATGGTAACCAATGTAAGCGATGTACATACATTAGAGTTATCGGTTTCTTTTAAGGATTGGAAGTATGATGAGTTTGGAGGTAATGTTGTCTCTGAACCTAATACTTTACCAACAAGTAATGCAAACTGGATCACAGTTTTACCAAGTAATACATTTACACTTTTGCCAAGAGAATCGAAAGAAATAGAAGTTCTGATGCAAGTTCCAGAAAAGATAAATGCAGAGAGCGTACATACTACGATGATGTACATTACGCAAACAAATCCGATTGCTGGACAAAACAAAAGTGGAGAAAATATTAAAATTTCCATTCGTACAGGTGTCAAAATTTATCAACGATTAAATATTGCACGTGATACAAATGTAGAGTTTACAAATTTTGTTTACGATAAAACTGAAAATCGTTTGGTGCTAAATATTTCGAATGAAGGAAATGTTTGGAGTGAAGGAACGATTAGAAATGAAATCATTAATCAAGAAAATGGTCAACAAATAAAATTGCAAGATGCAGTTTTTTATAGTTTACCAAATGATAAAAGAATTGTATATATACCATTGCCAAAGGATTTGCCAAAAGGTTCGTATATTGTTACCTCAACTTTAAGTTTTGAGAAAGATGATCAATTGAAAATTGCTGAATTGACGTTCTCAAATGATAAATAATAATTTGTTTCAGAAAATAGTTTCAACAATTACATTATTGTTGACAATGGCAGTTTCTGCTCAGTTTACGTTAAATGCTCATAATAATGGTTGGGTGCAAGTAAATGGAAGTAGTGGAGTTACGGCGACTAATGTTGTGGCTGTAGAAATGCACATGTCTGGTCCTTTAAATTATAAAAATTGGTCTTTAGTTGCGCGTGTTGTTTCGCCTATTGTAAATTCTCAGAAAAAAGAATTTCCTGTCGAAAAACTGAAGCTAAAATTTAATAATTATACAACTTCTCAATATTATTCAGAGAATTATCCTACAATAAATCAATTAGGAGTTATTCAGAATAACATCGCGATGAGTTTTTCTCCAAATTATTTTATCCGAAATTCTCCTTTAACAATTGCAACACCAGCAGGAAAATATGGTGCAATTGTACTGAATTATGATATTGTGATTGATGCAGGAGCATATCTAAATCCTCTAAAATCATGGAACAATTATCCAATTCAATTCGAGTTTTCTTTATTGAATGAATTTGGAACAGTGATTGGAAAAAGTCTTTTTTCGATTGAAATGCAAATTAGTCCAAACGGAAATTATGAACCAGTTCCGACGCTTTCTATTGCGGTCGATGGTTCTGCTGTAAATGGAGAATTGGTTTTCAATACGATACAAGATTATAAAAATGGTGTGAAGAAAGAATATCAAAATGGCTTAATTGTTTCTTCTGATACAGCTTACGATATTCAAGTTTCGTCGATTAATCAATATTTACAATCAAGTGATGCGCAGAATTTGGAATTAAATTCAATCAATGTTCAGATAAAAGACATCGAAACAAATAATCTTTCTAAGGTTATAAAACTTTCGAATTACAATCAATCATTGATGACGAATAGTTCTAAAACAGCTTCAAAAAAGTATAATATTATTTATTATACAACTCCGTCGGATAATAAAATTTTGAATAGCAAACCTGGGAATTATTCAACTTCTTTGTTGTACACGATTACACCTTTGTAAAACAATATGTTCTTTTCAATTAATTATTTTAGGAGCGTATTTTTTATTCTGCTTGTGCTTGTTAGCGGACAAAATTTGCGTGCTCAAACATTAAATAACGGATTGAAATTTAGTACAATAAAAGAAGTTAAATTAGAAGATAGCAACAACTTTTCTGTTATTCTTCAATTAGAAAATACAACCAATGATACGATAAATGCTCGTCTGGCACTTAAAATCCCTTCGGCTATAAAATCGTATTCGCAAGATAATCTTCAAATAAAAATCAATCCAAACAAGAAGGCTTTTATTCCTATGCAATTTACGGTGAGTAAATCGCAAATGGCTGGAAAATTAGATTTAGAATTCAGTATTATTGATTTTTTAAGTAAAAAAGAAATAGGAAAATCTGTTACTTCAGTTGTTGTTTTGCAAAAGAGAAACATCAAAATTTTTCCTGTCCAGAGTAATATTTTTTACCGTCAAGAAGGAGATTCTATTCATTATGAATTGAAAGTAATGAATATGGGAAATCAAGCCGAAGAAATTTTGTTAACCAATGTACTTCCTGATTTCAGAGGAAGTTATACTTATAATAACAAACGACTTATAGTTGAAGCTTTTCAAGAAAAAATTGTTCGATTTTCTAAATATGTAGACCGAGATATGATGAAAATTGAAAGTTTTCAGGCAAATGTTTCGGGTTATACAACGACCAAAGATTTTGCAGGAAATGTGTTTTTTACCATTCAGAATGCAAGTTCCAATCGTGTATATAGAGATCCAACAATGTTAAATCAGAATTGGACCAATTTTTCTACAAATTATGTTCGATTAACTGCTCGCGATATTAATTCTGCTAATGCGAATTATAATTTAATGGCGCATCAAGAATTTTCGGTTGGGTTGAATGAATTTGCATATAATATTAATGGAACAACTTGGAATAACGATCAAGACATGGTTTTGACGGATTCTTGGGTGAAATATCAACGAAAAGACAAGGGAATTTTAATCGGATCAATCAATAACAACGATTTTGATATTCCAGTTAACGGACGAGGAGTGATGTTGTTTAATAATTATGATAAGAATGATAACCGAATTGTAGTCGGAACGGTCGAAAAAAATTATAATTTATTAGATGATTTGACGAACGATGTTTTCAAGAATAGCAACACAACTTTTGCGAATGGACGATTTTTAATAAAAGATAAAAACGAATTAGAAACAACAGCTTTGTTTGATAGAACTTATTCTACAACGAACTTTATTTTGACAAATGGTTACAAATGGGTTACACCAAACAAGTGGAATCATTCAGTGAAATTTGGGTATGGTTTGTCAAAATTTAAAGAGACAAATGATGTTGAAAATTCATTATCGGTTTCTGCAAATGTTTCTGGAACAATTGGTAAATTTGATTTTTATAGTTCCAATTATTACAGCTCAGGATATTATCCTGGAACGCGACGTGGAGCATTGTATCTTAATCAGCGTTTTCAACGAACGTTTTCTAAATTTTCGTTGTGGTCTTCGTTAACGATTACGAATAACAATCCGAAATCTATCGATCCGTATTTGATTAATTATATGCAAGCAAATGAGTCGAAAACGTTGCGTTTTGAGACGGGAATTTCGTTCAAATTAGCAAATCATTTTAATCTTTCGATTTCTCCAAAATTCAATATAGAAAAATCAAATATTCTGAATTATGAGACGTTTACGTACATGCCGATGGATTTTAAATCGACTTATTTAAACGGAACATTTACTTGGTTGTCTAATTCACGTGTGCATCAGTTGGTGTTGAATGCTTTGGGAGGGTTTTCTGAGCTAAACGAATTGAGTAAGGTTGATCCAATTGTTTATGGACAATTAACGTGGAATGTGAAAAACTTTCAGTTAAACTCAATTTATCAACGAGGAAGTATGATGATTGCAGAGGTTTATTCGACGAATAATCTAAATCATCAATTAGAACGTTTTACAACTTCGGCGAGTTTTCGTCAAAGCTTTTTTCAGAAAAAATTGAATACGGCAGTTTCTACTTATTATAATATTGACAAAAATTTTGGAAATACCCTAACTTTTGGAGCTTCTGTGGATTATCAACCAATTGATAATTTTATTGTGAGTACACAAACGAATTTTAGCCATTACGATTCGAAAACATTGAATAGCAAACAAACTTATTTGCAAGTTGGTGTACAATATAATTTGCCTGCGAAACGTACTGTGACAGATGTAAAAGACGGAACATTAAATTTGTTTGTGTTTTATGATTACAATGCAAATGGTATTTTTGATGAAGGTGATAAAGTGGCTGATAGTCGTAATGTGAAGATAAATGAAACTAACTTTATTACAGATTTAGAAGGAAATATAAAGTATAAAAAAGTTCCATATGGTAATTATTTAATCAAACTTCCTGGACAAAAATGGTTTGCACAAGATTACGCGGTTAATATTAATGCGAAAACGACTTCTATTTCTATTCCAATGCAACAAACTGGTATTGTGAGAGGAAAAGTTGAGTATGAATTATCTTCAAATTTGGAGTATCAGGTTTCGGCAAATTTATTCGGATTTACATTGATTTTTAATCACGAAAATGGACAGATATTTACAGTTAAAACAAATGATAGAGGCGAATATACAGCTTTTTTACCTGTCGGAAATTATACGTTTCATCTTGTTGAAAATAGTTTACCAGAACATGTTTATGCAAAAACATATTTGAATAAAATAACGGTAGAAAAGGAACAAAATACAGAATATGAACCGCTTATCCTGAAAATTAAGGAGCGAAAAGTTAACATCAAACGTTTTGGGAGTTAATGGATATTTTGATTTACTTTGTATCAAAATAAACTCTAAATGCCACTAACTTTTTGTCATCCAGCAATTGTTCTTCCGTTAAAAAAGTTAAAATCGAATTGGTTTTCGATGACGGGATTAATCATTGGTTCGATGTCGCCAGATTTAGAATATTTCTCTCGAATGGAGATTGTAGCGACGCACAGTCATTTGTTCTGGGGTGTTTTGTATTTTGACTTACCAATTGCGTTGATTTATTGTTTCGTTTTTCACTTATTTGTCCGAAATGTTTTAATTCATCATTTACCTTATTTTTTAAAAGAACGATTTGCTCAATTCCTAATTTTTGATTGGATTGATTATTTCAAAAAACATTGGATAATTGTGATTCTTTCAATTATAATAGGAGCTTATTCGCATCTTTTTTGGGATGCTTTCACACACGAATGGGGATATTTTGCGAAATTAATTCTAGCTTTAGAGGAAACTTGGTTTCAAATTCCTTTCAATAATTTTGAAGTAAAAGGTTATAAATTTCTACAACATTTTAGCACATTTTTAGGTGCGATTTTTATTGCTTTTTGGATGTATAAAATGCCAAAACAAATTCTTCCAAAAACTAAATTTGATTACATTTTTTGGTTAAAAGTAGTTCTATTTACAACTATTATTTCCACAATACGATTAGTTTTCTTCCCAATAGAAATTGCTTTAGGAAATATTATTGTTGTTATCGGAATGAGTATTTTTTTGAGTTTGGTTATTTTTGGGTTAATGGAGAAACTATTAATAAAAAAATAAAAGGTTATCAAATAATTGACAACCTTTTATTTTAGAAGTGATTAAAAACTCACTTTATCTTTTATATAATTTCCGTTTTGACAGAATTGTTTCAATTCATTTTCGATGAAAATTTCAATAGCTTCCGCATCTTGCGAAGGATACAATAAATGTACATTTGCGCCAGCATCTAATGTGAAATACAAATGATTTCCTGTTTCACGACGGAACTCCCACAATTTTTCTAAAGCAGCAACTGTATTTGGTTTCATCAAAATAAATGCAGGATTCGACATCATCATCATGGCGTGCAATGTCAAAGCTTCATGTTCTACCAATTCTCCAAACGCTTTGATATCGCCAGATTTTAAAATTGGTAATAAAGCTTTTAAGTTTTCATTTGCTTCCACAAAACGACGTTCTGCATACGGATGTCCGTTCATCAAATTGTGACCAACAGTAGAAGAAACCGATTTTTGACCTTCGTGAATCAATAAAATGGTATCATGAAAAGTTTTGAAAACATCATGAATTTCGACATCTGGATATTTTGTTCCAAATAAATCTGAACTACCTTCGATAAAATCATTTTCTCCCCATTCAACCAAACCTTTGTAAACCGAACGACAAGCACTTCCAGAACCTAAACGAGCCAAGAAAGAAGCTTTTTTCTTGGCGTCTTCTTCTGATAAATTTGCGCCAAGAATATTCTCAATTTGAACTAAACATAATGCCATTGCCG
Organism: Empedobacter sp. GD03865; assembly: GCF_029840775.1. NCBI lineage: Bacteria > Pseudomonadati > Bacteroidota > Flavobacteriia > Flavobacteriales > Weeksellaceae > Empedobacter > Empedobacter sp. GD03865. Next base: position 11,439 of record NZ_JAOCDF010000032.1, on the reverse strand, counting down.
ACATTCCAGAAGCTGAAGAAGCAATTCCAGAACTATGTGGGAAAGAATTATGTGTGTGAACTTCAAATTTGAATTGATTCAAAAATGGAATGTAAGCCGTAATTCTTTCGAAAAAAGTAATGATTTTTGGAGTAAAACTTTCTTTCAATTCACCTTCTAAATAAACTTCAACTTCGAAAGCATCCGATGTTTTTGGCGAAAATTTTAATTCAGTTTCTGTATAGCTATTGGTTAACGTATAACTAATTGAACTATTGGTTGGAATTTGATTTTTCTTTTTTCCCCAATATTTTACCAACGCAATATTTGATGGACTTTTAGCAGAAACGCTTCCTGATTTTAATTCCGAAGCAGTTGTTGAAAGTGTTGAAATGAATTGTTGTTCCATAAAACAAAAGTAAACTATTTTGTAGAATTCAGCTTTTGAAAGCGTTTATAATGATAATCAATTGCTTCTTTGATTGGAATAAATTCGTATTGAAGCAAATTTTTAACTTTAGAATTGTCGTATTTGGTATAAGTTGTCAACGAATAATAATTCGCTTTTGTCATATATTTTCCACCAAAGATTCGACTAAAAATAGATAGATTTTTAATGATTTTCAAGGTTGAATTCGAAACATTTTTGACTGAACGTTTGCTATTGATCGTAACAAGATCAAATACTTCTCGGTAACTTTTATTTTCAGAAATTACCACAAATTTTTGATTGTAAACGTGTTGATTAATTAATTCTAAAAAAATCTTCACCACATCGCGTACATCAACAAATCCTGTTCCGCCCGAAGGAGCATAATCGCTTTTTGATGAATTTTGTTGAAACAAACTTTCGCTTGCACGTTTAGTATCCAAAGTTCCGATGATTACACCAGGATTTATAATAATAACTTTAATACCTTCTTGTGAAGCACGCCAAACTTCCATTTCTGCTCTAAATTTTGAGATAGAATAAGAAGAATGCGTCAAGCCATTATTCCAACCAGAACGTTCGTCAATCATTTTAGTTGCTGGATTCAAATCATCCATCGAAGCAATAGAGCTGATGAAGAAAAATTCTTTCACGCCAGAATCAATCGCTTCATTTACCAAAGTCTCAGTTCCTAAAATATTCGTATTGAAAATTTCTTCTTCTTGACGTTCATCAAATGAAACAAAAGCCGCAGCGTGATAAATTGTCTCGATTCCGTCTAATAAATTTGGAAGTTCAGTAACATCCAACAAATCACCATCAATCCAATGAATAAATTGATAAAATTGCGAAGCATTTTGTTCCGCAAAGAAATTTTGGATGGTTTCTGTGTTCGATGTTTTTCGTTTTAAAGCACGAATAGGTTGTTGCTTTTTTGCCAATTCTACCAACAAATGCGCACCAACCAAACCTGTTCCTCCCGTTACGAAAATCATACTGAATTATAAATATTTTTTTTTCCTGAACCAAAAGTAAATAAAAATTACCACTAATAACATGACAAGTAAACAAATTGGATAGCCTAATTTGTAATTTAATTCAGGCATGAAATCGAAATTCATTCCATAAATTCCAGCGATAAAAGTTAAGGGTAAGAAAAATGCCGAAAAAACGGTAAGCGTTTGCATGATTTCGTTAGATTTCTGTCCATTTAAGGAAAGATAAATTGTTAACAAACTTTGTACGTCATCTACAATTTGTGAATGCAAGTGTAACATTTTTACGTTTTCTTCGTACAAATCCTGTGATGAACTTGTCTTTTTGTTATCCGCTCGATATTCTTTCAGTGCTTCAAGTGTATAATCTAATATTTTTTTGCAAGCTGTGGCTTCTCGTTTGATTTTATATAAGGTAGGAAGTTTAATTTTTCTAAAATCATCCGTAAAAATTAAATGTTCGAGTTGATTAACTTCTTCGTCCATTTGATATGCTGGTTCTTCATACGTTTTGATGGTTTCGGAAATAATACGATACAAAATTCCTTTGATAATGATTTTAGAAGGATCAGTATTAGCTAAATATTTTTTCTGAATTTTCTCGAAAATATCCGTTTCCTTTTGATGAACAGTCACAATAAAATCTGCACCGATGTAAATACTGATTTTGTGACTAAATTCTCGAACAGTGTTTTTCAACATACGGTGTTCTTTATCAAAAAAACGAATTAACAAAAACGAAACTTTTGAATCATCTGATTCATATTTAGGTAAATGTCCAGGCTCCAAACTATCCTCAATTGTTAATTTCTGAAAACAATATTTAGTAGCAATTTCATTCAACTCAATTTTTGTAGGATTTTGTAAATTAATCCATTTGAATTTTTCGTTTTCGAAAAGTGTTTGCATGTATTCCTTTTATTCAAATTTTAAATAAATATATCAAATAAGTTTTATTTTGACAGATCATTTATAATCTACTGAAAAATCATAACTTTGTATCTTGTAAAAATTAGATAAAAAATATATTAAAATACTATGAATCCATTAATTGAAGAATTGACTTGGAGAGGACTGGTTCACAATATTATGCCAGGGACAGAAGAACAACTAAATAAAGAAATGACTTCTGGTTATGTAGGTTTCGATCCTACAGCAGATTCTCTTCACGTGGGAAGTTTGGTTCCTATTTTCTTATTGGTTCATTTGCAACGTCACGGTCATCGTCCAATCGCCTTAGTCGGTGGTGCAACTGGTTTTATCGGTGATCCTACTGGTAAAGCAGCAGAGAGAAGTTTATTAGACGAAGAAACATTGAATAAATATGTTGCTGGAATTAAAGCACAATTGTCTCGTTTCTTAGATTTTGATACGAATAATGGAAATTCAGCTTTATTGGTGAATAACTATGATTGGATGAAAGATTTTTCGTTCATCGATTTTGCACGTAATGTCGGAAAACACATTACTGTAAATTATATGATGGCAAAAGATTCTGTAAAATCTAGACTATCTTCTGAATCGAATGTCGGAATGTCTTTCACAGAATTTACATATCAATTGATTCAAGGATATGATTATTTGCATTTGTACAAAGAATTAGGTGCAAAATTGCAAATGGGAGGTTCTGATCAATGGGGAAATATCACAACAGGAACAGAATTAATTCGTCGTACAGTACAAGGTGAAGCTTTTGCTTTTACTTGTCCATTAACAACTAAAGCGGACGGAACTAAATTTGGAAAATCGGAAGGAGGCGAAAATATTTGGCTAGATAAAAACCGTACTTCTCCTTATAAATTCTACCAATTTTGGTTAAATCAAGCGGATGCTGATGCAGAACGTTACATCAAAATTTATACGTTCTTAGAAAAAGAAGCGATTGATGATTTAATCGAGCGTCATCGTCAAGAGCCACATTTACGCGAATTACAACGTAAATTAGCAACTGAAATTACAATTTTAGTTCATGGTGTTGAAGAATTACGCAAAGCAGAAAAAGCATCTCAAGTTTTATTCGGAAAATCAACTTCAGAAGATTTGAAAGAATTAGATGGAGATACTTTCTTATCAGTTTTCGAAGGTGTGCCTCAAGCAACTATTGCAAAAACTGATATCGAAGCGGGATTGGATATTGTTACTGCTTTAGCAGAAAAATCAGGCTTCTTAAAATCAAATTCAGAAGCGCGTCGTGAATTAAAAGCAAACGCAATTTCTGTAAACAAAGAAAAAGTAGCGGAAGAATTTGTATTAACAACAGAAAATTTAATTGCTGATAAATATGTTTTATTACAAAAAGGTAAAAAGAATTATTTCATCTTAATTGTTGAATAATTTTTTAGATAAAACATTTCCAAAATAGAAAGCAAGCTGAATTAAGCTTGCTTTTTGTTTTGAAAACTATTTTTTTATCTCAATTCTGAAAGATAATTTTTTATGGCTTCTGAAAGATTTCCGGTTGAATTTTCTAAAACGCGTAAAAAAGCACTTCCTATAATTGCTCCATTTGCGTAATTCCAAGCTTTTTCTACATCAGCCTTTGTCGAAATCCCAAATCCAATTTGATGTGGTTTTGTTAAGCCTAGATTTTTAACATTTGACAAAAAATCTTCATTATAATTAGATTCTGTTGCACCTGTAGTTGCAGAACTAGAAACAATATAAACAAATCCAGAAGTTGCATCATTAATCTCTTTGATGCGTTTTTCTGTTGTTAAAGGTGTAATTAGAAAAGTAACTTTTTGATCGTATTTCTCAAATAATTCTTTGTGTTGTGCCAAGTAAATTTCGTACGGCATATCAGGTAATATCAACCCTGAAACTCCACTTTCTTGACAATTTTGTAAGAATTTTTCTAATCCAAATGTCATCACTTGATTGTAGTAACCCATCAAAACAATTGGTGCAGAAATTTCATTTTGAACCGATTTTAATTGCTCAAACAAAATATCTAATGTCATTCCATTTGCTAAAGCTTTTTCGCTTGTAGCCTGTATTGTTGGACCATCAGCTAAAGGATCAGAATAAGGAATGCCGACTTCGATAATGTCAACATTATTTTGATCTAATTCTTTTAAAACAATAGGGGTATCCGATAAATTCGGATACCCAGCTGTTGTGTATATTGTAACGAGGTTTTTATTTTTTTGACTAAATAATTGCTCTAATTTGTTCATTTTTATTTTGCTTGTTTTAATAAGATTGTATAGACTGGAAAGTGGTCAGAATAACCGTTTGCACGATAAGTATCGCCGCTCCACATACGGTTAGGGAATCCTTTATACGCACCTTCTGTCGCTTTCAAATAATCTTTGTTGTAAATTTCAGTTTTGAAGATTTTATACGTTGAATAATCTTTATTTTTTGTAACCAATGATGAAGTTGAGATAAATTGATCAAATAGATTCCAAGCATCACGATAAGCTAAAGTACCAATACCTTTTTTGTATAAAGGTAACATAGGATCGTAATATCCGTTATCCGAAACTTTAGCAATTTCTCCAGCTGGATCAAATGTATTTTTAATACTTGGAGAAATAGGATCATCATTAAAATCACCCATTGCAATTACTTTTGCATTTGGATTTTTAGATTTTAATTCATCAAAAATTCCTTTCATCACCTTTGCTGCTTCCATACGAGCTGGCATCGAAACTTTTTCTCCTCCACTACGAGAAGGCCAGTGATTTACTAAAAAAGTGATTTCTTCACCGTCTAATAAACCTGTAACTTGTAGAATATCACGCGTATATTTTCGTTTACCTTCAGCATCATAATTGAAAATTGGATGAGGTCTTGCATCAATTACCTTGAAACGAGATTTTTGATACAATAAACCTGTATCAACTCCACGAGCATCAAACGAATTGAAATGAACAACACCATAATCGTATTTTTTCAAAGCAGAGCTTTTTGCTAAATCTTCTAAAGTTTCTCTTGTCTCGATCTCACAAATACCAACGATTACAGGAGCAGAACCTGTAACATCTGCGCCTAATTCGCTAATAACTTTTGAAATATTATTGACTTTTTGGAAATATTTTTCTGTATTCCATCTTTTATTTCCGTTTGGTAAAAATTCTTCTTGAAGAATTAATGGACGGATAATTTTCTTTCCTTTTATATTTTCGTACGTATAACTTTGTTTGAATTCTTCTGTTTCGTACTTCGAAATGTCAGATTCAGCAATCTGAATGTGGTAATTTTTGTCATTAAAAGGTAAAGTTCCATTTACATATCCAACTGATTTTATGGTGTCAAAAAGATTCTCGATATTATAAAAAGCTACAGTTGCACTTGAATATTTGCTTTGAGCTTTAACATTTAACGTTAAGAATAAATTAAAAATTATTAATAAAGTTAAAGATTTGTTAATTTTAAACATATGTTATTAATTATGAATTTATTAAATTTGTTGTCCTATTTTTTCTGATGAAGGAAATAGATAGCTAATTTATAAATAAAAATTCGTTTGAATGAACAAATTATTGTTAAGTCTTTCAGTCTTTGCTGCAACTGTCGCTATGGCACAGGCGCAAACAAAGGTTACTGGGGTGGCGAAAAATGCTGCTACAGGTGAGGAGGTTTATAACCTCACTGTACGTTTGGACGGAGGAGCAGTAAGCGATGCTGCTATCACCGATCGTATAGGGTATTTTCAGTTTGTAGATATTCCGGATGGAACGTACAAATTACAAGTTTATGGCGTGGGCTATGACCCATATGAAAAAGAAATCACAGTAGCAGGGCAAAAAGAGCTTGACTTAGGTGATATTAAATTAACATTTAATCCAAATACAGCAGAAGTTGGAATTATTACATTAACAGATGATGAATTATCTGATGATGAAAGTTCGACAGCTTCAAATTCAGGACTTTTACAATCTTCTCGCGATGTTTTTGCTCGCGTTTCTGCGTACGAATTAGGTTCGTATTGGTTTAAACCAAGAGGTTTAGACAACAAATATAATGATGTATTATTCAATGGAGTTCGTATGAACAAAATGGATAATGGTCGTGCAACTTTTAACAACTGGGGAGGTTTGAATGATGTAACTCGTCGTCCAGATGAGTTAACATACGGAATTGAACCTTCTAATTATGCTTTTGGTGATTTAGGTGGAGTTACAAATTTTGATACTCGACCTTCAACAATGCGTAAGGGAGTAAGTTTGGCTTATTCTAGTACAAATCGTTCATACAGAAACCGTGTAATGGCTACATATAATACGGGATTGATGGATAATGGTTGGGCGTTTATGGTTTCTGGAAGTAGACGTTGGGCAGAAGAAGGTATTATAGAAGGTACTTTTTATGATGCATACGCTTACTACTTAGGAGTTGAGAAAAAGTTTAATGAAAAACATACTTTAAACTTTACAAGTTTTGGTGCGCCAACTCGTCGTTCTACAGGTTCACCTAATACACAAGAAGTTGTGGATATGATGGGGATTTATTACAATTCTTATTGGGGATGGCAAGATGGTGAAAAACGTAATGAGCGTGTAAAGAAAACATTCGAGCCTATTAATATGTTGACGCATCATTGGAATATTAACAATAAATCAAAATTAACAACAACAGTTTCTTATCAATTTGGTAAAGAAAGTAGTTCTCGTTTAGATTGGTTTGCAGGAAATAATCCTTCTCCAGTTTACTATCGTAATTTACCATCTTATTTTGCATATAGTGGAGCAAGTCAAAGTGCTATAAACAATCAAACTGAATTATGGAGAAGTGGCCAAATTTCTCAAATAGATTGGACAAGTTTATATGAAGCTAATATTAACAATGCAGGGAGATCTGTTTATTGGTTGACTGCAGATGTTAACGAAGATAAAACAGCAACTGCTTATACGAATTTTCAGACAGAGTTAGCGCCTAATATAGATTTGACAATTGCAGCTTCTTATCAAAATACGAAATCTCAATTATATCGTGAAATACAAGATTTATTAGGTGGACAATATGTTGAGAATAAAGATAACTTTACTCATGCTAGATTTAACATTTTAGACCCTGACTATCAGCCAACAAAAGGGCAGCGTCAAGGATATAATTATGAAATTAATCGTGATTATGCAGATTTATTCGCTCAATCTAAAATAAAAGGAAAATTTTTAGATGTAACAATTGGAATGAAAGCTGCTTTGACGAAATTTTATCGTGATGGTAAATGGATGCACGAATCTTATCAGACTACTTCTTATGGAAAAAGTAAAACTTACGATTTCTTAGATTTTGGAGTGAAATCTAATTTCTTAGTAAAATTAGATGGACGTAACTTTATTCAAGCAAATGTAATGTATCAAACAGAAGCACCAACTTCTGATGAGATTTTTCCAAATGCTCGTGTAACTAACGTAACCGTAGATGGAGTAGAAAGTGCAAAAATATTCTCAAGTGACTTATCATATATTTTAAGAGCTCCACGTATTAAAGCTCGTGCAACGGCTTTTTACACAAGAACAAAAGACGAAATCGAGAAAGCATTTGGTTATATCGATGGAGCAAATGACCAAGTCTTTGTTTCAGAAGTTATGACAGGTGTTGGAAAAGAATATTTGGGAACAGAATTGGCGGTAGAAGCACAAGTATTACCAGTACTTACAGTTTCTGCAGTAGCTTCTATTGGTCAATATGTTTACAAAGACAACCCTAGTTATAATTTATATTCTGATGATTATGTGAAACCTGGAAACATTGGAGTTCCTTACCAAAACTTCGGAACTGCTTATCTTCATAATTATAAAGTAGGAAGCGGACCACAATCTGGTTTCTCTTTAAGTGCAGAGTACCGTGATCCTAAATTCTGGTGGATTGGTGTATCTGGAAATTTATTAGCAAATAATTACATAGATCCTGCAGCTTTTCGTAGAACTGTAAATTTCTTTACGAATGAATATGGAGAGTTATATGATATTAATGATCAAGATTTAAAAGCTGCTTTAAAGCAAGAGAAGTTGAGTAACGAATTCATGTTAAATATTAATATGGGTAAAACATTTCGTATAGGTAAATATTCTGCAGGAATTTCTGGAACAATTAATAATGTATTGAATAATAAAAACTACGTTACTGGAGGTTTCGAACAATTAAGAGTTGGTAACTACGAGAATGCTATTGATCCTAATTATCGTACATTATTTGGGCCAAAAATGTTCTACGGAATGGGTACAACATATTTTGCAAATGTTTATTTCAGATTCTAAATAAAATATTAACAACGAATACAATTAAAAATGAATACAATATCAAAATTAACAATAGCAAGTCTTTTGAGTTTAGGCTTATTTGTAACTCAATCGTGTGTACAGGATGATGATTATGCAACACCTCCAATTGAGTGTGCTGATAAATTAACAGCAAATATTACAATAGCAGATTTAACAACTAAAGTAACTTCTGGGCAATTAAAACTTGACTCAAATGGAGCAGTAGCAGAAGATCTTGTAATGGATGCTTATGTAATTTCAAGTGATGAAACAGGAAATTTTTATAAAACAATTTCTTTACAAGACAAAATTGAAGATCCAACAACAGGTATCCAAATTGAAATTGATGGAGCTAATTTATATGCTAATTATCCTTTAGGTGCTAGAATTCAAATTAGTTTAAAAGGACTTGTTGTAGCAAAGGATAGAGGAATTATGAAAATCGGTTCTGTAGATCCTACTTATGCTGTAGGTCGTATACCATCTGCAAACATGAAAAAATATATTTTTAAAACATGTGATCCAATAAAAACGATCACTCCAAAAGTATACAATAGCTTATCAGATGCTTTGAAAGCAGGAAATTTGAATACCTTAGTTACAATCAAAAATGTTCAGTTTCAAGATCCAGATACAGATAAAACTTATGGAGTAGAAGCTACAACTGTTAATCGTGTATTAGTAGATAAAACAGGTAAAACAGTTGACTTACGTAATTCTGGATATGCTAAATGGTACAATGAAGAATTACCTAAAGGTAGTGGAGAGATTACTGTAGTTGTTAGTATTTACAATTCAACTTACCAAGTTTATATCCGCGATACAAAAGATGTGAAATTTGATCAGCCTCGTTTTGACGTTGGAGGAGGACAAAATCCAGGTGAAGGAAATAATTCTGAAGCTGCAAATTTATTGTTCAAAGGTTCTGATTTCAATGTTTGGGCTGACTTTTTATCTTCTATTAACTCTTTTGGCTTAGTGAAAGATACCTATGCAACTAGCGGAGTTGGTGTTGGTAGAGATAACACAAATGCATTACTTTTAAAAGGAACACCAAAAGCAAATGATTACGTATTTACAACTATTGTAAATAATACAATTCCTGCAACACCAAAGAAAATTACATTTTATGTAAAAGGAACATCTGGGAAATCATTGTCACTAAATGTGTATAAATCTGATAAAAAATACGTAGTATATAATGTAGGAGATTTATCTAATGCAAATGTATCTTTATCTCCAATTGATGCAAATCAATATACAGGTAAAATTGATACAAAAGGTGAATGGGTTCTAGTTACTCTAAATATTGAAGGAGTAGATATTCAAAAAACTGCTGGTGAAAATATTTTTGCACTAAAAGTAGGAAAAGATGAAGCTTATGATTTAGTTATCGATAATATCAAAATTGACTAATTAATCAGTTTCAATACTATAATAATTAAGGCAACCAATTGGTTGCCTTTTTTTGTTTTTATTAGGTTAATAAATTCCTAAATATTCTTCATTTTTTAACGTGATTTCACATTCTGAAATGTATAAAATTCAAATAAAAATTAACTATTAATATATATTGACTTTATTTAATTCAAAAAAAATTAACATAAAATCAATTTTAATTTTATTAAAAAAAGTTAAAAAAAGATTTATTAATCATTTAATAAGTATTTAAAAATGGATAATTGATAAAAAAAAGTAAACAATGTCTTATTTAGATAAAATGTTAATTATATATCATTTCGTTTTTTTCTCTAAAAAATAATGTTCAGATTTGTTACCCTATTTTATAAAAATAAGACTATGAGGAGAATTGGATATCCTAACAAAACTTCCGTAGTAAGAAAAGATATAAGACACCCGTTGTGCATTTTGATTAATAAATAATATAGTTGTTCATTTGATTGAAAATCAGTAAATTGCTTTAACCACAAAACATTTACAATGAACAACTTAGTTGCTAATTATGAAAGAATATTGGAAGTTCTACGAAAAATATCCACAGATACACTTTTAATTTATCAACGTAGAAAACCTAAACTTTTTGATTTAGAACTCATAAGTCTTGTTTTAACAGCTGAATTTATGGGTATTGATAGTGAAAATCATTTATTTCGAAATCTTCCTAAAGCGCTAAGTTGTAAAATTCAGCGAAGTATTTACAATCGTAGAAAACGAAGATTATCAGAGTAAATTAATAGTATTCGACTTAAATTAGCGAAAGAATTTAATGAATTTGAAAATTGTTTTATCGTTGATAGTATGCCCTTGGAGGTGTGTAAAATAGCAAGAATTAATCGCTCGAAAATTTGCAAAGAACATCAGTATAGTGCACCAAATAGAGGTTTTTGTGCTTCTCAGCAAATGTCTTTTTATAGCTATAAACTTCATGCTATTTGTTCTTTAAATGGTGTTTTCCAGAGTATTGATATCAGTCCCGCATCTGTTCATGATATTCATTTTTTGAAAGATATAAAATCTCAACTATCAGATTGAGTGCTACTTGGGGATAAAGGTTATTTGTCACAAACAATTCAAATTGACTTATTTAATGAAGTTCATATTCGATTAGAAACACCGAAAAGATCCAATCAAAAAGATTACAAACCTCAGTTTTATCCATTTAAAAAGTATAGAAAAAGAATTGAAACTTTATTTTCTCAACTATGTGATCAGTTTATGATTAGACGCAATTATGCAAAGACTTTTGAGGGGTTTAAAACCAGAATTCTAGCTAAAATTACTGCACTAACATTGAATCAGTACATTATTAAAATACACTTAAATCGAAATATTAACAAGCTAAAAACTCAAATTATTTAAA
>NZ_JAOCDF010000031.1:0-45613 GCF_029840775.1 Empedobacter sp. GD03865 | reverse complement strand
ATTGTACTATAACTTTTTGAAGAAAATATCCACTTCAAAATTGATATTCTAAAATATAAAAAACACCTTTTACTTAACATAAAAGGTGTTATAGATATTTTTTGAATTATTATTAGGTTATTCTACGAAAGGTGAAAAAATAAGATTATTTTTAGTGAAAATATTAAAACAATAAGAAATTATAATATAGAATTAATAGCATTGGCAAGCAATGCTCTATAAATGATCTTTATTACAAAAGATTTTTTTTAAAAAAAAAATAACAGAAATAATAAAAATTATTACACATAAAATTTTTATATATAAATTTTCTCTAAAATTAAAATAAATTAACAATAGTAGAATTGTAGAAGATATAAATTTAGAAATATTATTCAACATAATTTTATCCCAAACATCCTAAAGCTAAAACACCGACAATAGCACCACCTGCTATACCACAGGCAACACACCCAGCACCACCAGCAGCACCTAAAATACCTACGGTTGTAACGAAATCTCTATTTTGAAAACCATCTCCCATACATTGCCACCAACTTCTTCCATCTCTACTTTGAATTATATTATCCGATTTTTCTAATAGGTTGTAGTTTAATACATTACCATTAGAGTCTATATTTTGAACGTACTCTATATACTTCTTTTGGTCTTGATTTTCAACAATTGATAGAAATTGATTTTCATTTTTTAAGTTTTTAAAAGTAGTTACTTTAACTATTGTATTATTAGCATTTTTTAAAATAATCTCTACACCATTATTGTCATATTCGTTTTGATTATTTTTATTAGAAATATTCTTATTTAAAGAGATAGATTTCTCACTTAATAAAGAAACAGAACCGTTACTTATTTTATCTACAAAAGTTGATGTAGAGAATTCTTTATTTATTATTTCATTTTTTTTAAATGAGTCATCATCATTACTACAAGATGATATAAAAGAACTTGTTGTTAATAATAAAGTAAGACTTAATAAAGTAAATTTTTTCATAGTAATAAATTTTAAAATTGATTTTTAATTGTCCTAACGATTAGGTTCTAACAATGATATAAAGATTTTTTTAAGAAAAAAAACAATAAGTGTAAATTAGAAAAAAAATCTATATAAATAATTTAAAACGGATAATTTTCTATGTATTTATTAATATAAGACTATTAAACATAATCATTATTATACACCTCTTTTAAATGGCTTAAAACTTTGATATTGTGAGAGTGCAGTTTTGAACAAACAAGTTTGTAATTTAAAATGCTCTGAAAGAAGCATTTAATCGTTGAGTGAAGGTATTCATATCAGACAAAATTATTTTTCTTTCGTACTAATTTTTTACTGCAACGTTATTATTTTTTTTATAACTCTCTATAGAGTTTATTCGTGTTTTCTTCGACCGTTCTTCGACCATTGTCCTCGCAAAGGTGCATTTTTCCGCAAGTTCGTCGAAGGACGGTCGAACAAAGGTCGAACGATGGTCGAACAAGAGTAAAATGAGCTATTTTTCGATATGATGTGAAACATAGATATACAGAGGTTTGTATAGGAGTTTCAATTAACTAAAACATATTGTTGATAAAAATACTGGAGGACAGAAGTGGACAAATGTGGACAAAACCGGACATTTGTGGTCACTTTTTGTGAAAAATGTAATTTGTATTGTTTAAATGATTATATTACAAATATTTGATTATTTTAAATTGTTTTGATTGAATTAATAATATTCTTGATAAAAATGATGAAATACGATTATCTGTAAATTGTTTAAAATATAAAATAGTGAAGAGTTTTTCGTTTATATGAACGATTATAATGGATTATTCGAGGAAATGTGTTATTTGAGAAAATAGAATTGTTTATATTTGATTGTTTGAACTCACATGATTAGAAAATTAATATGAAAAAATTTATTTTAAGTTTGGCTATCCTTGCGATGGGCGCTTATTCTTATGCACAACAAATAACCATTGAAGGGATATATGGCGGAAAATACCGCGAAAATTCTTTGTACGGTGTGAACTCATTGAACGATGGAGAAAATTATACTATTCTGACAAAAGACGGATTGGTAAAACGTTCGTATGAATCGACATTGAAAAAAGGTCAGACTTCTGATGTAGTTGTCGTTCCTGGAAAGTTTGAAGGTTATGAATTTAGTTCTGATGAGCGTTACGTTTTATTGCAAACTAATTCGCACCAAATTTATCGCCATTCGTTTACAGCAAAGTTTGAAGTGTATGATACACAAACAAAATCGAAAGTATTGTTATTTGATGGAAAAGGAATTCAAGAGCCTTTGTTTTCGCCAGATGCTTCTAAGGTAGCTTTTGCTTTTGAGAATAATTTATACATTCAAGACTTAAAATCGAACAAGGTAATTCAAGTTACAACGGATGGTAAAAAGAATAATATTATCAACGGGATCAACGATTGGGTTTATGAAGAAGAGTTTGGTTTCGTAAGAAATTTTGATTGGAATGCTGATGGAACGTCTTTGGCTTATGTTCGTTTTGACGAATCGAAAGTCAAAGAAATTAATATTCCGATTTACCACAATAATCTTTATCCACAAGAATTACGTTACAAATATCCAAAAGCAGGACAAGACAATTCGGAAGTTTCGTTACATGTTTTTGATACGAAGAATAACTCAACTGCAAATGTTAATTTAGGCGGAGTTCAGAATTATTACATTCCGAAAATTAAGTTCTCTACAAAAGCGAATTTATTAACGGTTGTAACGTCTAACCGTCATCAAAATAATGTAGATGTTTCGTTTTATGATATCAACACGAAAAAAGTAAATAAATTATTTACTGAAACAAATAAAGCGTGGATAGAAACGGATAATTTAACATTAGAATTTTTAGCAGATAATTCGTTCTTATGGACTTCTGAGCGCGATGGAAATAACCATATTTACCATTATGCAGATAGCGGAAAGCTAATTAACCAAGTGACGAAAGGAGATTGGGAGGTAACGAATTACTATGGGTATAATCCTGGTAATAAAACACTTTATTATCAATCAAACTCAAATAATGGAAAACGTATTTCGACAGAAAGACAAATTTCTTCGGTTAGTTTAGATGGTAAGAAAACAACAATGTTGACGAAAAATAATGGAACAAATTCGGCTGCTTTCAGTAAGAATTTTACGTATTTTATTAACACTTTTTCGAATACAACAACTCCAAAAACAATTAGTTTAGTAGAATCTAAATCTGGAAAAGATTTGGGTGTTATCGTTGACAATACTTCTTTAAAAGATAAATTGACTACAGATAATATTGGAACAAAAGAATTATTTGTGTTGAAAACTGCAGCAGGAAATGAATTGAATGCGTATGTAATCAAACCAAAAAACTTTGATCCAAACAAAAAATACCCAGTTTTGATGTATCAATATTCTGGACCAGGTTCTCAGAATGTAAACAATGCTTATTTCAACTCGAATGATTATTGGCACATGATGTTGGCGCAAGAAGGTTACATCGTTTTTTGTGTTGACGGTCGTGGAACGGGATACAAAGGAGAAGCTTTCAAGAAACAAACATATTTGCAATTAGGGAAATATGAGGTAGAGGATCAAATTGCTGCGGCGAAAGAGATTGGTAATTTACCTTATGTAGATAAATCTCGTATCGGAATTTGGGGTTGGTCTTACGGAGGATTCATGGCTTCGAATGTATTATTCAAAGGGAATGATGTGTTCAAAGCGGCGATTGCAGTTGCTCCTGTAACGAATTGGCGTTATTATGATTCTGTTTATACAGAGCGTTTTATGCGTACACCAGAAGAAAATGCAGCTGGTTATGACGATAATTCACCAATTAATTATGCAAATGACTTAAAAGGTAATTTCTTATTAATTTCTGGTTCTGCTGATGATAATGTGCATCCACAAAACACATTCGAATTATCGGAAGCGTTGGTACAAGCGAACAAAGATTTTGATATGGCAATTTATACCGATAAAGATCACGGGATTTATGGTGGAAACACGCGTATTCAGCTTTACCGTAAAATGACAAACTTTATCAAGAAGAATTTGTAAGAAAAAAGCTGTATTTATTAGAATACGCCAATGAATAAGATGAAACATTATTCAAATTGACAAAAATCATACATTAAACAAAAAAAACCTCTGCATTGTCGGAGGTTTTTTTTATTTTCGTTGATTGCTAATAAAATCTAAATGATATATTAGCGCTTAGTTAAAGAAATTATGAGTCAAAAATTAACTTTAGAGCAAATTCAAAACTTTGAAGGGAAATACCCAAAACAGCTTTGGCATTTGTTTATGGTAGAAATGTGGGAGCGTTTCTGCTTCTACGGAATGAGAGGAGTTCTTGCCATTTTTATGGTAGATATGTTGGGATTAACGGATGCAGAATCAAATTTAAAATATGGAGCAATCCAAGCTTTTGTTTATGCATTTACTTTTATCGGAGGTATTTTTGCAGATAGAATCTTAGGATTCAAAAAATCATTAATCTTCGGAGGGTTGGTAATGGTTGCAGGAAACTTATTAATTGCAACAGATCCTCATCAATTTTTCTATTACGGAATTACATTAAGTATTATTGGAACAGGTTTTTTCAAACCAAATATTTCTTCGATGGTTGGAGAACTGTACAAAGCTGATGATCCAAGACGTGATGCTGGATTCGGTTTATTTTATTCAGGGATTAATATAGGTGCATTTTTAGGAGGTATAGTTTGTGTTTATTTAGGTAAACAAGTTGGTTGGAATTATGCTTTCTTAGCGGCTGGTATCGTAATGATAATTGGAGTTGTTTTATTCTTATTTATCCGTAACGAGCTGGGACCAATTGGAGATTCTCCACTTGAAAAAATGGATCCTAAGAAAAGATTAATTAGAGAAGTAGCCGTATATGTAGGAGCATTGGTTTGTATTCCTTTAATTTTTATCATGATTCATAATACAGCATACACAGATATGTTTATGTTTATTGTAGGACCATTGGCAATTATTTATTATTTAATTCAATTATATAAAATACCAAGTTCTAAAGAAAAAAGTAAGTTTATCGCTGCTTTTATCATGATTACGTTCTCTATTTTATTCTTTGCAATTTTTGAGCAAGCAGGAGGTTCTTTAGCTTTGTTTGCAAACAAAAACTTACATTCAACTTTATTTAGCGTTCCATTAGATCCAAACATTGTGAATAATAGTGCAAACTCATTGTATGTTATTATTTTCTCACCTTTATTAGGTTTAGTTTGGTTATGGATGGCGAAAAAGAAAATTGAGCCAAACACAGTTGTAAAATTTGGTTTAGCTTTCTTGATGTTAGCAGGGGCTTATTATATCTTCTATTCTTTAAGATTTTTTGCTGACGAAAATGGATTATCATCATTAGAAATATTTGCATTAGCATATTTTGCAGTTACAATTGCAGAGTTGTGTTTATCACCAATTGGATTATCAATGGTAACAAAATTATCTCCAAAACACTTAGGAGGAATGATGATGGGATTATGGTTCTTAGCATCTGCTTACGGGCAATATTTAGCAGGAATCTTAGGAGCTGGAATGTCAGACCCAAGTCCAACAGCATCTTTAACAGATAAATTAATGGCTTATACAGATGGTTATCAACAATTGGCAATTTACTCTTTAGTTGCAGGTGTTGTTGTCATCGTATTGTCTCCATTTATTCGTAAATTAATGCAAGACGTAAAATAACTTTTAAGATATACTTTTAACAAACAAACATGAGTTCAAAATCAGAAAATTTCTTTGATTCAAAAGTACTTGGGCATCCGTCAGGGTTGTTCGTGCTTTTCTTTACAGAGATGTGGGAGCGTTTTTCATTCTACGGAATGCGCGTTTTATTAATTCAGTTTTTAACAGCTGCAGTTATTGGGTTAAATCCAGGTTGGGAATGGTCTATAGAAAAAGCAACTGCTTTATATGGAACATACGCAATGTTATTATACATTACGCCCATCTTTGGAGGTATTATTGCCGATAAATACATAGGTTATAGATGGGCAGTTGTAATTGGTGCGATTATTATGACTCTTGGTCATGCATTCATGGCTTTTGATACACCTATCTTTTTATATTTAGGATTGGCGTGTTTGGTTATTGGAACAGGATTCTTTAAACCAAATATGACATCTATCTTATCAGAAATGTACAAAGACTTTCCTGAGAAAAAGGATGGTGCTTATACAATTTTCTACATGGGAGTTAACGCTGGTGCATTCTTCGGAATGATGTTGTGTGGATTCTTAGCAGAAAAAGTAGGATGGCACTGGGGATTTGGTTTAGCTGGAATCTTCATGTTATTAGGAACATTACAGTTCTGGTTAGCAAAACCATTATTTGGGTATATCGGTGAGGTTCCTTCAAAAACAGGAAATCAAATTACTGCTGATGATGATACACCAAAATACGAACCAGGAGAAAAACCAAATCCTTTTACAGTATTAGATCAAGTATTGATCGTTATTATGACGCTTTTAGGATTAGGATATGCGTTCAATGATCCGTTAAATGCAATTGGTGGAATTAACTTATTCCCATTCTCTATCGGAGGATTATCAGGACAAAATGTCGTTATTTTAGTAGCATTATTCTTGTTCTTCTTTGTGGTAATTCGTCGTTTGGCAAATTATACAAAAGTGGTTCGTGATCGTATGATTGCGGTAATTATTTTTGCTTTCTTCGTTATCTTCTTCTGGATGTCTTTCGAACAAGGAGCTACATCATTAGTAATCTTTGCGCGTGATAATACAGAACGTAACTTAATTGGAGGTGCTGCAATGGCATTCAACGTTTTCAATACATTATTAACAGTTGTTCCATTATTGTTCATCTCGTATGTATTGATTTTATTAGCAAAACAAACATTTAAAAAAGCGGCTTTATCTAATGTTGTTTTAGCGTTTACTTTCTTAGGAATTTGGGCTGCTGCAATTTGGATGTTAAACTATAACTGGACTTCTCACTCTTACGATGTTTCTTACCAAGCAATTGAAACGGCTAAATTAGACGACTCTGGTAAACAAGTGATGAACGAAGAAGGTCAACCTGTTTTTGATAAAACACCAGTTACGGCTTCTTATGTTGCAAATTCTACAGATAAAATTGTTACTGAAACAATTAATTTAGCTTCTCAAGACGCTTTAACAAAAGGTTCAGATATTAGCATTCACAAAGAAGGAGATAAATTTGTATTAGTTTCTCCAGAAAGTTTAGTGAAATTAGATACTGAATATAAAAATCAAAACAAACCATCTGAAGTTGTTCCTGCGAAAGTAGCAGAGATTAAAGATTCTCAAGTAGAAATTACCGTTTCTTGGTTCTCTACATTAAACTCTTTCTTCATCATTGCATTAGCTTCATTAGTTTCTCGTGTTTGGGATTCTAAATACAACCCATCAGCTTCTGTAAAATATGGTTTAGGATTAATCATTATGGCAATCGGATTCGGATTCTTAGCTTTCGGTTCTTACGGAATTTCAGAAGGCGTTCGCGTTTCTATCATCTGGTTAGTATTAGCTTATTTGTTCCATACATTGGGCGAGCTCTGTTTATCTCCAGTTGGACTTTCGTACGTATCAAAATTAGTTCCAGCACGTATGATTGCATTTATGTTCGGAATGTGGTACCTTGCAATTGCAATTGGTAACAAATTGGCAGCCATTTTAGGAGGTCAAATCGAAAATATTACAAAAGAATATTCGTTATCAACTTTCTTCTTAATTTTTACAATTGTACCAATTGTAGCAGGTTTAATCGTTATCGCATTAAATCCAGTTATGAAGAAATTGATGCACGGAGTTAAATAATAAAGATTGAAATTTATGAAATCAAGCTTAGCAATCGCTGCCCTAATTTTATCATCATTTCTTTTCGGACAAGAAATTAAATGGTTATCATTAGACGAAGCAACAAAGGAAATAAAAGCACATCCAGAAAAACCTGTATTGATTAATTTTTATACAACTTGGTGTGGATTCTGTAAGCGTTTGGACAAAGAAACTTTTACAGATAATAAAGTCGCAGATTATGTAAACAAAAATTATATTGCGGTAAAATTTGATGCAGAAACAAAGGATATGGTAAAATTTATGGGAATTCAGTATACATATATTGCGCCTGCTAAAGCGAATTATATGGCATATGCCTTTACAAACGGACAATTGAGTTATCCTGCAACTGTTTTGATGAACGGAAAAGGAGATATCAACAAAGTCGTTTTGGGTTATCGTAGTTCAACAGATTTCATAAACGATATCAAAATTTAATCGAGAAATAACCTTGTTGAGAGGTTTTCCATAAAACAGAATCAGAAGTTTTTTCGAGTTCTGTAACAATAGAAGGGTAGTTGCTGGCATCAGCAATTACCCTTTTTAAATTTTCATTATTTTCGAAAGGATAAAGCCTTGATTGATGAATTAACACATAAAAAGGAATATCAGAATGTTCTTCATTTAATAAGAGCTTAAATGACTTCGTTTCAATAGAATTTGGATGTTTGATAAAATGTTGATGTTTAAAGTCTGAATCATAAGAGTAGAAACTAACATCTTTTATTCTTTCGTGAATTTTATAAGGTTTAATCTTAAAATTATATGTTTTTTCATCCAAAGGATTTTCACTTAAAATTGCTAAACTTCGTTGATTTCTTATTCCGATAATACTATTTTTATATTGATTAAAAACGATCAATTCATTCGAATGATTGAGTTGATAAACTTGATAATATCTTTCAAATTCAATTAGGAATAAAGAAATTAGACAAACAAATAATGCTAGTTTAGATTTTTTCAAGAATAATGGTTTCGACGCATATAAAATAACGCCAATCAAAATTGCGGTAAATAAACTGATGTAAACATCTTTTGCAATAAACTTGAAATTCGCTAACCAATAAATATATTGATTTGAATAATAGATAAAATGATTGAAAATCCACGTATAAATTGGAATATTAAGATCAAAAATGATGAGAAGAATACTAATTATACCACCACAAATCATCAAAAAAGAAGCAGGGATCAAGACTAAATTTCCAAATAAAAATAAACCCGAAAATTGATTAAAATACAAGACCGAAATTGGTAAAGTTCCTAGTTGTGCAGATAAACTTGTTTCAATCATAATCTTAATTTTCTTCAAGAAACTATTTTTAACCTTCCAATAATGCTCGAAAATTGGATTGAGCCAAACAATGAAAAAGACTGCTGAAAAACTCAATTGAAAACCAACATCAAACAAATAATTTGGTTGAAAAACTAGAATAATAAAGGCGGAAAGTGAAAGTGTATGAAAAATATTTTTCGGTCGATTGAGTAATTCGCTAATGTAATAAATGGTAATCATCAATGCAGAACGAAAAACTGGCGGTTCTAATTCGACATAAAATGCAAAAACCCAGATAAATATTAAGCTAATAATTATTCTAATTTTCCGACCATTTTTTAGCTTAATTAATGGTTGCAAAACGAATTGTAAAATCATGTAAATCATCATCACATGCAAACCAGAAATAGATAAAATATGTACAACTCCGGTCGCCACATAACTTTGATTAAGTTCTTGCGAAAGCTCGGTTCTATCACCCAAAAGCATAGACGAAATTATCGCTCTGCTTTCGAGTGAATAACCTTGTTCTGTTAGCTTTTCTCGAATCTTGACTTTAGATTTTGCAACCCAATTCCGAAAACCGTTTCCTTCTTTGTGAATAGAAATAATTTCATCTGTAAAGATTTGAGAATAAATTCTTTTTCTATTTAAAAAATGCTTATAATCAAATTGATATGGATTCAATGGTTCTTGAATTTCCCTTTTTTCTCCGAAAATGATGATTTCATCATTGGGATATAAAATTTGTTGTTGAGGTTTGATATGAAGTAAAATTTGCTCATTCGTTTCGATATCTTTTACAACATAATTGGTGTATTTTTCGGTTGAATTAGAACTATAAACGACTTTTAGCAAATGAATTTTCGAAACAGATTCGAAATCAATTTTTGAATGTCTATTATAATTTTGATGAATATAGTAGCCTAAAATCATCGAAATGCCTAAAAAAGTGATTATATTTTGACGATTATTATTTTTTAACAAAGAGATAAAAAGTAGAATAATTAATGAAAAAAATATAATTCGTAAATTTGTAGCAGGAATTAATAATTCGGATAAAATTATTCCGATTGAGAAACAAATTGTTAGGGTAAAAAAGAGATACTTTTTCATCCTAATAATTTATAAATTTTTTTACAAATAGTAGGTTTTAATTATTTGTAAATGAATTGATTAAAAAAATAAAAAAATGAAGAAGATTCTTATATTAATTGTGTTATTTTTTACTCAAATGGCAATGGCTCAAATTGATGTAAAACTATCAATCACAAACCTTAAGAAAATGAAAGGAAATTTGGCTATAGAGTTTTATAGAAATGTAGAAAATTATACAAAAGGTCAAAATGCATTCAAAAAATTGTACGTTCCAGTTGCTGATATAGACAAGTATGAAACGGTTTTTAAAGATATTGAACCAACATTTTATGCGGTAAAAGTTTTTTTGGATACGAACAATAACAAAAAGTTAGACAAAAGTTTTTTAGGCGTTCGTAAAGAACCTTATGGTTTTTCGAAAAACTTGGATCCTATTTTGCGCGAACCAACTTTTGAGGAAGCTAAAGTAGAAATGACCGAAGAAAATAACACAATTGTCATCAAATTAAACAATAACAAAGGCGAAGAATAATCTTCGTCTTTTTTGTTAAAATTTAATTGAAAAACCTAAATTCAATCCTAATAAAGATGGGTTTTTAGCATCAACATTTTTCAATGGATTTAGCATATATCTATAGTTTGGTTCAAGATTAATGCTCGATTTATTCGATAAATTATACTCCAATTTAACACCTGCATTCGCGCTATAACTCATATCATTCAAGTTGCTCGCTTCACCCAATTTATATTGAGATCTTGTGTTAACATCTTCCAAAGAAATTGTGTTTTTTGTGACCACATAATAACTTCCACCAGCAGTTGCTAAAAGATTGAATTTATCAAAACTTGCTAATTTGTATTCAACTTCTAACGGAATCTCGATATAATGCACTTTTTGCTCCATATTATTTGTTTCAGAAGACAACATGGTCATTGTCGTATGTGATGTATTATCACCTACAACTCGAATATTCGAATGATATGTGATATTGTTAGATGATTTTGGCATGCTTGCAGAAAGTGCATAAACACCTGTATTGATTCCCGAATTTATATTGGTTGTATTTTGTTCCAACTCAACTTTTGCAATTCCCGAACGAACATTTATCTTATCATTTAATCGAACAGAAACTTTTGCGCCATAAGCAACTGTAATGTTATTTTTGATGTTGTAATCATTAAATTCATTTGCTAAAATAGATTTTGATTCTAACACTTTTGTTGGATTGATGTACGAAGAAATCGTCAGAAGTGGAGATTTCTGTTTGATTTCTACTTTCTCTTTCTTTTTTTCCTCTTCTTGAAGAACTAATTCTAATGGTTTTTCTTCTAAAATTTTAGGATTAGTTTCTTTTTCAGAAACTTCATTTTTTGGATTGATTGAAGAATTATTTTGTACAAAATTATCTTTTTGAGTTGAATTCTTTTGAGATAATTCTTGTGTTTTATCTTCTTTTTTATCCGGAATTATATTCGAAAATAAAGATGATTCTCCAATTATATTTTCAAAATACGAATTTGAGTGTTGAGTTGTTTTTTGATTTGATTCAGTCGAATTTTTTACAGAAGAAACAATCTTTTTATCAGAAGACCTTTCATTTGTATGTTCAATATTATTCCAATCTTTTTCGATAGATTCTTTAGAAGTCGATTTCGTTTTTACAACTTCATTAGTCGGAGTATGATTAACGTTAACCGCATCATTTTGATTAAAATAATAAATAGAAATTCCCGTAACTAAACACGCTGCTGTAGAACCAATCCAATAAAATAAAGGAATGATGCGTTTTTTCTTTTCTTTCTCGTCTAATTTCTCTTGAATATTTTTCCAAGCATCCAAAGGAGGAAGTTGTGGTTGCGAGAGTTTATCTTTAATATGTTGATCAAATTTGTTCATCTTCTGTGACAGTTTTTAATTGATTGAGTTTTTGTTTTAATAAATTTCGTGCTCTTGATAAGTTTGATTTTGAAGTTCCAACCGAAATGGTCAGCATTTCTGCAATTTCTTGGTGCGAATATTCTTCAAAAACGTAGAGGTTAAAAACTTGCCTATATTGTGGTGGAAGATTATGAACGGCTTCTAACAACTGTTGATAATCAAAATCTTCTTCAACTTCGTCGTCATCTTCCTGTGTGATAATGAGATTTTCGAAATCTTCAAAAGGTAAATTATTCTTCTTTTTTAGTTTTTCTAAATTAAGATTTACCATTATTCGTTTCATCCAACCTTCAAAAGATCCTTCGAATTTGAATTGATTTATTTTATTGAAGATGTGAATAAAACCCTCTTGAAAAATATCTTGCGCATCTTCATAATTTTCGGCATAACGAAGACAGATCGAGAACAAAACAGGTGAAAACTCAACATAAATTTCTTCTTGAGCTTTTCTATTTTGTTCTTGACATTGCTTGATTAAAATTTCAAGAGAGTCACTATTCAAAACTTATTGGACTTTATTTTTCTTTGATATTTAACACAATTGAGTCATAAATTGGTTCAGTTGAATTTGGTTTATTTCCCGTCCAAAATCTTAATGTGTACTCACCAGCTTCTTTAGGTGTAAACTTCAAAGTTTTTGTTTCTAAAGATGTTTCCTGTGTACAAGAAGCTCCATTTGTTTGACTTGCATAAACACCAATGTTGTGTTTAAAAGTTGTTCTTCCTTGTAAAGAGCTAAATTGAATAAAATTTTGACAAGAATTTGTTTTTTCGTACGTTACTCGAATATTTGTAGTTTTTCCTACTGGCTGAATAGAGTCTTCATGAACATTAATTGCTGTTGTTGCTAAAAAACCATAATTCATATAATCTGAGTCATCATTATTTAAACAACTAAATGTTGATAAACCTAAAATACCTACCAAAGCAAACATGCTTAATCTTTTCATTAATTTCATTGTATGAGTTTTAATCGTTATAAAAATAAGATATAGATTTTAGAAAAGGTTGCGTGAAAGAATAAGAAATTAATATATAGAATAAGAAAACCCCTTGAAAATCAAGAGGATTACTTTGTTAGAATAGGTGTAAACTTTAATTAAGTCAATCCTGAAACATTTTAATAATTAGATCTGAATGACATCTATAGCTTACAAGATTTAAAAAACAATAAAAGGTTGCGTCAAACTTTTACTTTTTTTTAATTATTTTTTTAAGTCCTCAATAATTAGTGAAGCGGTTCTTTCTGAAGCGCCAATTCCACCAAGTTTATGATACAATTCTTCGTAGCTTTTCATGATTTTTTCACGTTTAGGAGAATTTAAAATTAAATCTAATTCTCGTTTGATATTTTCGTAAGTTAAATCATATTGAATTAACTCTTTCACTACTTCTTCGTCCATAATCAAGTTTACCAACGAAATAAAACGAATGTTTTTTACAACACGTTTTCCGATTTCGTACGAAATAGCATTTCCTTTGTAACAAACAACTTCTGGAACTTTCAGTAAAGCAGTTTCTAATGTTGCTGTTCCTGATGTAACCAAGGCTGCATGAGAAACTCGTAATAAATCATAGGTTCTATTCTCAACAATTTTCAAGTTGTTGCCTGCAATTTTTTTATAATTTTCGATTGGTTGAGATGGTGCACCAGCCACAACAAATTGATAATCGGGAAAATCTTTTTCCACTGAAAGCATCAAAGGTAATTTGACTTTAATTTCTTGAGTTCGGCTTCCAGGAAGTAAAGCAATAATTGGTCTTTCGTCTAAATTATGATCTTTTCTAAATTGTTGTTCATCAATTGGCGGAAGATTATTCAACGAATCTAATAATGGATTTCCGACAAAATCTACTTTGTAATTGTAACGTTGATAAAATTCTTCTTCGAACGGAAGAATCACAAACATTTTGTCGACAACTTTTTTGATTTTATGAACTCGACCAGTTTTCCAAGCCCAAATTTGTGGCGAAATATAATAGTAAATTTTAATTCCAAGACTTTTTACAAATTCAGCAATTCTGAGATTAAAACCAGGATAATCAACTAAAATAACTGCATCTGGCTGATAAGCTTCGATGTCTTTTTTAGCAACCGAAATATTTCCTAAAATCGTTCTCAAATTCATTACAACTTCAGCAAAACCCATAAACGCCAAATCTCTGTAATGTTTGACTAAAGTTCCGCCTTGCGTTTGCATCAAATCTCCTCCCCAAAATCTGAATTCAGCTTGTGGATCTTTTAATTTTAATTCTTTCATTAAGTTCGATGCGTGCAAATCGCCCGAAGCTTCACCTGCAATGATATAGTATTTCAATGGAAATCATTTTTCTTCTTACAAAGATAGGAGAAATCTATAAGTGGAGTAGATTTCAATGTTTTTTATTGCGTAAATTTACTCTTTCAAACAAAGAAAAATGTCAGACGAAATTATAAATAAAGTTGCCAATAGTAGTTTAGTAACAATTGATTTACAAGATTATTATCCTGATGGAGATCGTGTTGTTTTTGACTTGAAAGATTGGTTATATGAAGAATTGATTCTTAGAGAAAAGGATTTTAGAGAAAATCTGAAAAATCATGATTGGACGAAATATCAAGATAAATATGTAGCGTTAACATGTACTGCCGATGCGATTGTTCCGTCTTGGGCTTATTTGTTGGTCGCAACCTATTTGTCGCCAATTGCGAAACGAATTGTACACGGAAGCTTACAAGATTTAGATACGATTTTGTACACCGAAATTGTAGATCATTTGCCTTATGAAGATTATGTTGATGGAAAAATAATTGTGAAAGGTTGCTCGCACAAGCCAGTTCCCGATTCGGCTTATATTCAATTAATTGAACGTTTACAACCAATTGTAAGTTCGTTGATGTTTGGTGAAGCATGTAGCACTGTTCCGCTTTATAAAAAGAAGAAATAAAAAAAAATCCGCTCAACGAGCGGATTTTTTACACATGAATAAAATCGGAATATACTTATTGATTAGTTCTGAAAACTAATTTATTATCTCCAGGTTTTTCTTCGAAATAATCGATTAAAACCGCATCATTATCATTTATTGTTCCTTTCAAAATTTCTTTCGAAAGTTCATTTAATACATCTTGCTGAATAACTCGTTTTAATGGTCGTGCTCCAAATTGTGGATCGTAACCTTTTCTTGCTAAATAATCAACAGCTTCTGGCGTAATATCTAATGTAATATCGCGTTGTGCTAATTTCTTCGCAACTCCGCTTAAATAGATATTCACGATTCCGGAAATTTGGTTTTCGCTCAACGGACGGAACAAAATAATTTCATCAATACGATTCAAAAATTCTGGTCTAAAGTTTTGTTTCAATTCCTCAAAAACGACATCTTTTGTTTCATCATAAACTTGTGCCACATTATTTTCGTCAATGTTTGAGAATTTATCCAAAATCGTATGAGAACCAAAATTCGATGTCATAATGATAATCGTATTTTTAAAGTTAACCACACGACCTTTGTTGTCTGTCAAACGTCCGTCATCCAAAACTTGTAACAAAATATTGAAAACATCTGGATGTGCCTTCTCAATTTCGTCCAACAAAATAACTGAATAAGGACGGCGACGAACCGCTTCTGTTAACTGACCACCTTCGTCGTAACCAACGTAACCCGGAGGTGCCCCAACCAAGCGAGAAACTGCATGACGCTCCTGATATTCGGACATGTCGATACGAGTCATTGCATTTTCATCATCGAATAAGAACTCGGCTAAGGCTTTTGCCAACTCAGTTTTCCCAACACCAGTTGAACCTAAGAATAAGAACGAACCGATTGGTTTTCCTTCGTCACTAAGACCTGCACGAGAACGACGAATTGCATCAGAAACAGCCGTAATTGCTTCTTCTTGTCCAAGTACACGTTTGTGTAATTCGTTTTCTAAATTCAATAATTTTTCGCGATCAGATTGCATCATTTTCTGAGCCGGAACTCCTGTCCATTTCGATACAACTTCTGCAATATCATCCGCATCAACAAACTCTTTTACCAGTTTATTTTGTTTATTTTCTTCTAGATTATGTTCAGCTTCTTCTAAATTATTTTTTGCATTAACTAAATCTTCAAACTCTAATTTGGAAGCTTTTGCATAGTCGTAATCTCGTTTTGCACGCTCAATTTCGAATTTGATATTTTCGATAGATTTTCTTAAATCTTGAACTTCGTCAGCACGATTTCTTTCCGCTTCCCATTTCGAATTCAATTGATTTCTTTCATCTTGAAGATTAGATAATTCTTCTTTTAAAAGATTCAATTTTTTCTCGTCATTTTCGCGTTTTATCGCTTCAATTTCGATTTCTAATTGAATAATTCTACGATCTAATTTATCTAAATCTTCTGGTTTAGAATTCATTTCCATTCTCAACTTAGAAGCTGCTTCGTCCATCAAATCGATGGCTTTATCTGGTAAAAAACGATCTGTAATATAACGTGTTGATAATTTTACAGCCGCAATAATTGCTTCGTCTTTAATTCCAATTTTATGGTGTTGCTCGTATTTATCTTTGATTCCACGCAAAATAGAAATAGCCGATTCTTCATCTGGTTCTTCTACCATTACTTTCTGGAAACGACGTTCTAAAGCTTTATCTTTTTCAAAATATTTTTGATATTCATTCAAAGTTGTAGCACCAATCGAACGTAATTCGCCACGAGCCAAAGCAGGTTTCAAGATATTTGCAGCATCCATTGCACCTTCTCCGCCGCCGCCAGCACCAACAAGCGTGTGAATCTCATCGATGAACAAAATTATTTCTCCATTCGAAGCGGTTACTTCTTTCACAACGGCTTTCAAACGCTCTTCGAACTCACCTTTGTATTTTGCACCAGCAACCAAAGCTCCCATGTCCAATGAAAAAATTTGTTTATTCAAAAGATTTTCAGGAACATCTCCATTGATGATACGATGTGCTAAACCTTCTGCTATAGCGGTTTTACCAACACCTGGTTCACCAATAAGGATTGGGTTATTTTTTGTACGACGTGATAGAATTTGTAAAACACGACGAATTTCTTCATCACGTCCAATTACAGGATCTAATTTTCCTTCTTTTGCTAAATCTGTTAAGTTTTTAGCGTATTTGTTTAATGAATTATATGTTCCTTCCGCGTTTTCAGAAGTTACTCTTTCTCCGTTTCTCAATTCTGTTACTAATTTTTTTGTGTTGTCGAATGTTACACCTCTATTTTTTAATAACTGACTTACAGGCGATACATTCTTGATTATACCTAATAATAAATGCTCTAAGGTGATAAAATCATCGTTCATCTCTTTTGCAATTTCTTGTGCAGATTGCAAAATTTGGTTAGATGAATTGGAAAGATGATTTCCTTGTTGACCTTCTATTTTTGGATATTTATTGATTTCTAAATCCAACTCAGGTTTCAACATATCCATTTTTACACCTTGTTTTTCTAAGATTAATGATAACACGTTTTCATCAACATCTATCATTCCACCTAAAATATGAGCTGGTTCTATTGCTTGATTTTTTTGTGCAACTGCAATTTGCTGCGCTGCTTGAATCGCTTCACGACCCTTTATTGTAAATTGATTAAAATCCATTGGTTTTTAGTTTTTTATATTGGTTTTGTTTGCTGTATTTCATCAAAAAAAATTCCAAAGTAGAAATAAAACCTAAAAACTGACTTTTTGACTTTGTTGAATAAAAAAAGGAGACATTTTGTCAATATCTCCTTTCGTTTAAAAATTTTTATAGTATTTAAAATAAACCTTCTACTGATAGATAGCGTTCGCCAGTATCGTAGTTGACAGTTAATATTTTCGTGTTTTTGTCTACTTCATTCAAAGTTTTAGCAACTGCAGCCAATGAAGCACCTGTAGAAATTCCGACAAATATACCTTCTACTTTAGCCACTTTTTTTGCAAATTCAAATGCTTCTTCTTTTGTAATCTGAGTAGAAGAATCAACGATTGAAGTATCTAAATTAGTAGGAATAAATCCTGCTCCAATTCCTTGAATCGCGTGTGGACCAGGATTTCCTCCTGAAATGACAGGAGAATCTGTTGGTTCTACAGCGATAACTTTTGTTGAAGAGTTAACTTCTTTTAATGCTTTTCCAATTCCAGAAAGATGTCCGCCTGTTCCAACTCCTGTAATTAAATAATCAACTCCTTGTGGAAAATCTTCAAGGATTTCTTTTGCTGTTGTATTGTAATGGACTGTCGGATTCGAATTATTCTCAAATTGTTGCGGAACCCAAGCGCCTTCTATTGTTTCGGCTAATTCTTGTGCTTTTGCAATAGCGCCTTTCATTCCTAATTCTTTTGGAGTTAAAACAAATTCAGCACCATAAGCTTCCATAATTTTACGACGTTCAATTGACATCGATTCTGGCATTGTGATAATCATTTTGTAACCTTTTACAGCCGCAACAAATGATAAGCCAATTCCTGTATTACCCGAAGTAGGTTCTATAATTGTTCCTCCAGGTTTTAAAATTCCAGCTTTTTCAGCATCTTCAATCATTGCCAAAGCAATACGATCTTTTATTGATCCACCCGGATTTTGTTTTTCTACTTTAATATAAACGTTATGGTTAGGAAATAATTTATTCAGTTTAATAATTGGTGTATTTCCTATGGTTTCTAATACATTATTGTAAATCATTGTTGTAAGGTTTTAGATGATATAATTGATATGTTGTTCTTTTTTTTGTTTTTTTATTTGTGGTTGATTCTCTTGATAGACAACAGAATCTTCTTCTATACTTTCTGTAATCCAAACATTTCCGCCGACTACAGAATTTTTTCCAATAATTGTTGTTCCTCCCAAAATAGTTGCTCCAGCATAAATTGTGACATTATTTTCTATTGTTGGATGACGTTTTTTATTAGCCAAATTCTTCGAAACATAAAACGCTCCTAATGTTACGCCTTGGTAAATTTTCACATTATCACCAATCAATGTTGTTTCTCCAATGACAATTCCTGTACCATGATCGATATAAAAGTTTTTTCCAATTGAAGCACCAGGATGAATATCAATTCCAGTTTTAGAATGTGCATATTCGGAAAAAAAACGAGGAAGAATAGGCGTATTTAAATTGTAGAGAATATGTGCTAAACGATGAATTGCAATTGCAAAAAAACCAGGATAGGCTAAAATGATTTCAATTTCCGATTTAGATGCAGGATCATTTGCATAAAAAACAAAAATTAGTTCCTCTAATTCTTGTCTAAGTTGTGCAAATTGTTCAAAAAAATATAAACTAATTTGATTCGATTTCTCCTCAGGAACAATTTTTAACAAAATAGAATTGAATTGATTGAGTAAATCTTCTTTCTTGTACAAAGGATTTGGTTGTTGAAAAATCTCATCATAAATAATGGATTCTATCAAAGGTTCTACTTCTTGTTTTCTAAATGGTAAACTGTATTTCGTAAGCTGATTCATTCTTCAATCTATAAACTCTATAAAAATAGTAGACAAATGTATTCATTTTTTTATTCTTGAAGAAGAAATTGTCATAAAAATGACAAAAACCATAAAAATGCCTTCGTTTTTATTATTGCTATGTAAGCATAATAATACACTATTTTGACTTTTATGAATAAAATTTATAATTATTTATTTAAAAATATTTATTGAATTAAATGATTGATAATTAATGTTATAAATGAATTTTTATGTTTAAAAGAGATTATTTTTATAAAAAATAAAGCGTAGTGTTTTATTTACACTAAAAAATAGTTATTTTAGTGAAATAAATTTTAAAGGATAAAAATATGAAAAAATCAATTTTATTCGGATTATTCTTTATGTTGACATCTTTAATGTATGCGCAATCACCAATAGGAACTTGGAAAACAATTGATGATGAGACAAAACAGGCGAAGTCTTACGTAGAGATTTTCGAGAAAGATGGAAAACTTTATGGTAAAGTCACTAAGATTTTAACGAAAGGAAAAGAAGATGCAAAATGTACAGATTGTTCAGGAGCATTAAAAAATAAACCAATTTTAGGAATGCAAATTCTTTCTGGTCTTAAAAAAGATGGAAAAGAATGGAATGGTGGAAAAATCATTGATCCTAATAGTGGAAAGGAATACAAAGCAAAAATGTCTCTTAACGGAAATGATAAATTAGACGTAAGAGGTTTTATCGGGATTTCTCTTGTAGGAAGAACGCAAACTTGGCAACGAGTTAAATAAAAATCAAAACAAAAACGAAAAGGTTACTCTGAGTAATCAAACCCACAAAATTTTACTCTATAATGACTATTTCTAAAAGAATAGTCATTATTTTTTTTGCTTAAATTTGTAACTTCAAAACTTTAGTTTTTGATTATTTCTAAAATAAATTAATGAGTTCATATAAAAACAGAGCGTTTGCTTATATAAAACCTTACAAATCTTCATTTGTTGCAGCAATTTTTTTTAATTTAATGTATGCATTATTTAATATTGTTGCATTAGCATTCATGATGCCTATATTGAGTGTGCTTTTCGGAGAAGATAAAAAACACATTACAGTCAAACCGATTTATTCAGGTCATTTAGTTGATTTGAAACAATTTTTTTCTGATTATTCGGGCTATTATATGAATCAATTGTCGCAAACCGAAGGTCCAGTTTATGTATTAGCAATTTCGTGTGTTGTATTTATTATTGCATTTTTGTTTCGTAATATTTTCAGTTTTCTTTCAGAAACTTGTTTGGTCGATTTACGTTCTGGGGTTACACGCGATTTGCGAGTGGATATTCATAATAAAATTATCGATTTACCAGTTGCTTATTTTACAGAAAAACGAAAAGGCGATATGATAAATCGTATGTCAAGTGATGTAAATGAAGTTGAATCGAATATCTTAAATTCAATTGTAGAGATTGTTCGTTCGCCAATTATGATTATTGTTTTCGTTGTAGTATTATTTACAGTTAGCTATCAATTAACAATTTTCGCTATTTTGGTTTTTCCGATTATGGGAACAATTATTTCGTTGATTGGAAAAAGTCTGAAAAAAGCTGCTGCTCATGCGCAAGACGAATTATCTAACATTATTACTTATGTAGACGAGACACTTTCTTCGCTTAAGATTATCAAAATTTTTAACGCAGAAGATCAAGTAAAAGGTCGTTTTGATGAATCGATTAATCGTTATCGTAAATATCTTCAAAAAGTAATGAAAAAACGTGCTTTGGCTTCACCAACAAGTGAATTTTTAGGTGCTGTTACAATTGGATTAATTGTTTTTTTTGGTGGTAAATTATCGTTAGAAGGAAATGGTTTAACAGGGTCACAATTTATTTTTTATATCGCAACATTTTATACATTATTAGATCCGATTAAACGTTTTTCGAAAGCATTATCAGATGTACAAAAAGGAGAAGTTTCTGCAAAGAGAATTTTTGAAGTTTTGGATGCTGATGTTTCGATAAAAGATGTTCCAGATGCGAAAGGAATTGAAGCTTTTAAAGATAAAATTGAGTTTAGAAATGTGACATTTGCTTATGGTAAACATAATGTAATTGAGAATTTTAATTTAACAATTAACAAAGGTGAAACGGTTGCTTTAGTTGGGCAGTCTGGTTCTGGAAAATCAACTTTGGCTAATTTAATTACTCGTTTTTGGGATGTAAAATCTGGTCAAATTTTGATTGATGGAATTGATATCAAACATATAAAATTACATGATTATCGTTTGTTATTTGGTTTGGTTACGCAAGATTCGATTCTGTTTAATGATACAATTTTTAATAATATTTCATTAGGTGATAAATCTCCAAATTTGGAAAAAGTAGAATATGCTGCGCAAATTGCAAATGCGGAAGAGTTTATTGTAAAAATGCCAGAAAAATATCAAGAGTCAGTAGGAGAGGGAGGTAGCAAGCTTTCTGGTGGACAAAAACAACGTTTAAGTATTGCGCGTGCGGTTTATAAAAATCCACCGATTATGGTTTTGGATGAAGCAACTTCTGCTTTGGATACTAAATCTGAAAAATTGGTGCAAGTTGCTTTGAATAATATGATGCAAAATCGTACTTCTTTGGTTATTGCGCACCGTTTATCAACCATTCAGAATGCAGATAAAATTGTGGTAATGGAAGCAGGTAAAATTATTGAACAAGGAAATCATCATTCACTTATTGAGAAAAAAGGTGTTTATGCCAATTTGGTAAATATGCAGAATTTTGAATAAATGAAGTATATACAAACTAAAAAAAATCCGCTTAAAAGCGGATTTTTTTGTTATATTTTAAATCGATTTAATTTCAAAACCTAATTGTTTCCAGTCTTCCCAAAATGTTGGATAAGATTTTTCTACGACCATTTCATTCTCAATTCGAATTGGGTAAATTTGCGACAAAGGCGCCATACACATTGCCATTCTGTGGTCGTTATATGTTGCTAAAGTAGGCGTTTTTTCAAAATTATTATAACCTTCTATCGTTAATGAATCGTTTGTAATTGTTATAATTGCTCCAAATTTTTCCAACTCATTTTTAAGTGCGATTAAACGGTCGGTTTCCTTGATTTTTAGTGTTTCTAAACCAGTTAAATGACATTTTGTTTTCAATCCCACACAAGTTGCAGCAATTGTCTGTGCAATATCTGGAGTATTGATTAAATTTAATTCGATGATAGATTTTGGTATGAAATTATCTTCATTTTTCAATGTTAAAACTCCATTTTCAAAAGTTGAAATTACACCAAAATTTTCTGCATAAATATGTTGTAAAGCTGAATCTCCTTGTAAAGAATCTTCGAAATAAGTTGAGATTTTAATTTCAGAATTCTGCGATAAAGCAATCAAACTATAATAATATGAAGCTGAACTCCAATCAGATTCTACTTGTAAAGTTTTAGCTTTGATGTTTTCAGTAAAAGGAATTTTGATTGTATTTCCTTCGAAAATTGCATTAATTCCAACTTTATTCAATAATTGAATTGTCATTTGAATATAAGGAATAGAAATAATTTTTCCATCCAAATTAATCGTTAATCCATTTTCTAATTTCGTTCCAATCAAACATAAAGCAGAGATATATTGAGAACTAATGTTAGAAGGGATTGTAATAGAATCTTTCGTTATTTTTTTTCCAACAATCGATAAAGGTGGATAACCTTCGTTTTCTTGATACGAAATTTCTGCACCCAGCTCATTCAAGGCATCAACCAAAACTTTTATTGGACGTTGTTTCATTCTTTCAGAACCTGTCAACGTTATTTTTCGTCCATCTTGAATAGAAAAATAAGCCGTTAAAAATCGCATGGCAGTTCCCGCGTGGTGAATATCAACTAAATCACTTTTGTTCGCTAACGCTTTTTGCATTAATTGAGAATCTTCTGAATTTGAAACATTTTCTAATGTCAAAACATTCTCAAATAATTGACTTAATAACAACAAACGATTGCTTTCGCTTTTAGAACCTGTGATGGCTAATTGATTGTTTATCGGAGATTTTAGAGCAGAAATTTCAATCATATTTATTTTAATTTATCATTATTTTGATGACGATCGTGGTCACGTTTTGTTTTATAATCTAATTTTTTGTAAAAAGCTGATTCTAAATCAACACCTGTTTGATTTGCCAAACAAAGCGCTACAAAAATAACATCTGCCAATTCTTCGCCAAGATCTTTGTTTTTATCAGATTCTTTCTCCGATTGTTCACCGTAACGACGCGCAATAATACGTGCAACTTCTCCTACCTCTTCAGTTAATTGTGCCATATTTGTTAATTCGTTAAAATAACGAACACCATGTTCTTTTATCCAATTATCAACGTCTGTTTGTGCTTGTTTAAGGCTCATCTTATTTTAAATTTTAAAAGTTAAAGGTACAAAAATAAAAAGCCAACTCGTATTTGGAGTTGGCTTTATTCGATGTTTAGAATATTTTTTATTGTTTTACCAAAATCACTTGCTGACTTTCTGCATTAATAATATTTGTTAAAAATTCTTTCAATGGTTTATAGTATTGTGCAGGTAAAATACTGTATGGAATAACTTTTTGGGCTTGAGCGACAATAAAACCATCTTTCTCAATTACTTTATATGCATAACCACCAGCTTGATCAGGCATTGTAAATTGCTTTTCTGTAGGCAAAGATTCGACTTTGTAACCTTCTGGAATTTTAATTTTAACTGTATTTGTATTCGTAGTTGGTGCTCCAAATTCAATGTTATAATTACGTTGATCTAGATTTAAATTATGTTTTGTATTCGCAACAAATAAAAATGGATTGAATAATATTTTATTTCCAGCCACATCTACTTTTACATCATCAAATTTGAATTGATGACGAATTACATTTTGTTTGTTATCTTGTGTTTTAAATTCTGAAATTTCAAAATTATAATCTTCTACAAATTCTTTTTCGAACGCTTTTGGATCATCTGCGATTTCACTTTTATCAAACATATAAAAATAATTATCGCGAACATTCGAAAAAATTCCAGTTAATGTTCCGTCTGCTTTTAAATCTGCCGTAATTGATATTTTATCATTGGTCATAACCGAATTACGAAGAGGAACTTCTTTTATTCCTTTGTCATTTACCATAAATCCACGATCGTTAATTGCTCGAATTGGTAATAAATTAATTTGAGCATTTTTATCAGTTGCATCCATTAAATAAAATTCATTATCTATTGTTGCTCCAACAATTACATAATTCAATTTGCTACGTGAAGGAAACGAATAATTGATTAAACCATTTTGCAACGTACTCAAAACAATTGGATTTGCGTCTAATCCGGCTTTACGCAACATAGCTGTTAACATAAGATTGATATCCGCTGAATTTCCAGATTTTTCGTTAAATGCTTTTCGGATTCCTTTATCTGTATATTGACCTAAATAATCATTCCAAGCCATGTTGTTTTTTACATAATTGTAAATTGCTTGAGCTTTTTCAATATTTGTAGATTTTCCAACAATTGTAGCGTTTACAGTTTCATCTAAAAAATTATTCCCATTTAATTGTCGACCAAACTCTTCATGATCCATCAAATCTTTACCAATACGTTCCCATGTTGTAGAAAAATTTTCTGAAGTTCTACCAGGAGCAACAAAAGAAGCTAACTCAAACTGAATACTTGCTAACATATTTCTCGGATTAAGTACATAAGCTTCGCGAGAATAAGAAGGTAAATTAGTTAATGAATAGGTTTGCGTGTCAATTTTTAATTTGTGGTTACTTGATGTCGCGCCTTGATTTCCCATATTTCCCCCAAAAGATGAAACACCTCTGTTTCCAAAAGAAGTAGTTGAAAAAGTATCATCTTTAGAATTTTTTGTTAATTTTGGAGCAAATGCACCTCTCAAATCTTGTTGATAATTAAAATGTTCTTGATTTTGCATCGTCAAATTACTCGCAACTACAGGAATTGATTGTTGAAAATACCAGGTATCCGTACTTCCATAAAATGGAGAAATAATTTCGTACGTATATTCTAAGATTGATCCATTTTTTACATTTGGAAAAGTAAACGTTTGTTTATCCATAAAACGATGAACTTTATCTAAAAAAATATCTTTTTTCTCGACTTTTTGTTCAACAATTTTTCCGTTTTCAAGGTTATAAGTAACCGCTTTTAATGAAATTAATTTATCTTGATCCGATCCTGAACTTTTGTAAAGAGGAATTTCAACTTTCAAAACATCATCAGGTGTTTTATCCTTATCAAAAACAATTACTCTATAAAAAACTTTTTTTGTTTGCTCAACACCGCCTTGATTGGTATTAAAACTAACTTTATAATTTCCGTCAGCATATAAAACTTCTGCTGGAGCATCAGCTTGAATTGTACTTTTTGTTTTCTCGAAATCTTGTTTAGATAGTTTTCCAAATTTTACATCTTGTGCAAAACTCGAAACAGTTGCAACTGTCGCAACAATCGTAAATATTGTTTTCATATTAGTGTTATAATTTTTCTAAAAGTAGTTTTGTGTTGTCGTAACCCGAAATTTGTCTTCTAAATTCTACATATTCGTTGTATTTTTCTTTCGAAAAAGTTCCAGAAAATTGTTTGTAAATACGTTTTATTTCGAATGCATTATTTTCTTTCGGATTGATTTCTAATTGATATTCTCCAAAAGCAGATTTCACGGTTATAGCATCAAATTTTTGTGGTAATTTATAACCAGAAGGAAGTGTCAATGTATACGAAACTTCGTCAACATATCCTGTCTCGATGTTGAAATCAAACTTTCTATCTTTCATTTTTTTGACAGAAGTCTCTTCTTTATTCACTGGAATAATATTCAGAATGATGTTATTTCCTTGAATTTTAGCATAATTTGGTGCTGAAAACTCGAAATTTGAAGTAAAAACAGCATTTTTCCAATCATTATTAAATTCTTTCTTTTTGAATGATATTCCTTGTAAGTAAGAAAATCGATTTTTTAAACGAACATCAAGATCTTTTTCGCTTAATTGATTAAATCTTGCAAAATTCTCATAAATCAAACCTTTGGAAGTTTCAGAAAAATCAAAATTTAATGTTCCATCTGCTAAAAGTGTTGCATTTCCATTGACGAATAATTGATTATCTTCTGTTTTGAATTGTTGCGAAGGAATAATTTTTCCGCCTTTTTCATCAACAATTAATACTTTTCTATTTCCTGCAAAATCACCTAAATAATTATAAGGAGCTGTTTGACTTGTTGCTTCTAACCAAATATCTTTTCCATTTAGAGGTATATAAACAATCATGTGATTTCCTTGTTGATACATCATTTGTTCATCAATATCAATTGGATTTCCAGCAAATAATATGGTGTGATACGATTTGATATTCACTGCATCTAACATTCCAATCATATAATTAGATAAGGCTTTGCAATCGCCATAACTTTTGCTCTCAACATAAGAATTTGGAAAAGGCGAAAGTCCTCCAATTCCCAGTTGTACGCCAATATATCGAACTTTATTTTGCAAATGTTTGTACAAAATCTGAACTTTTTCTTCGTCCGATTTTGCATCTTTGACCATATTTTGAAAAGTTAATTTTTGAGATGGAGTAAAATCTAATTTTGAACGAATTAAATTATCAAAAGTCCATTTTCCGTAATCATTCCAATTGTCAAAATTTCCTTTAACACCATCGATATTAATTTGATTTGAAGCTAAAATAGCGCGAGGAAATATTTTTTGACTTCCAACCATTTGATCTTCTTCATTAAATGCCAAAACATTATTTAATGAATAGCTCAAATTATTGTTATCTCCTGTTTTTGCAATGTCAAAACCTTTAAAATTATCTTCTTTTAATCGAATGGTTGAAGATGTTTTGTTGACAAATTGATAAGAAGATTTTTCAGTCGATAAATTTGCTGCTCGTATAGGCGACCAACGCGGAATCCAAAGTGTATTTTTGTTTGTTGTAACGATTTTATAATGTATCGTGTAAGGATAAGTAGTTGGAGTATAATTCAAATATTTGATGCGATCATCCGTGTACATTTGTCCACTACTTACATGGCTTTGGTCACCAAAATCTTTGGTTTTGAATTTTTTAATTTCCTTTCCGTTTGCATCATACAAAGTTGCCTCGAATAAGTCAATTTTTGTGTTCGGATCGTAATTCGCTTGCGCACCAACATAATTATCGCCCGCTTTACTCAAAACCGTTACGACAACGTCTTCCGTGTATTTTAATTCATCAACTTTTAGAAGTTCTATTTTTTCTTCATTTTTTCGCACAACAGCATACGCATCTTTTATCAAATCGGCTGGAATTTGATCGACCGCATAGTTTTGCGCAAAAGAAAATGAACTAATCAAAAAAGTTGAAAAAAGTAGAGTTTGTTTCATTCAATATCAATATTAATCAAGTTATTCTTTATTCTTTGAATCGATAAAAATGGTTACAGGACCATCATTCAATAATTCTACTTTCATATCTGCACCAAAAATTCCTCTTTGTACAGGTTTGAAATTTGATTCTAAAACGTTCAAAAATGTTTCATATTGTTCGTTTGCAACAGCTGGTTTTGACGCTTTGATATATGACGGACGATTTCCTTTTTTCGTAGAGGCATGTAACGTAAATTGAGAAACAACCAAAATATCTCCATTTGTTTGTTGCACATCTAAATTCATCACATCATTTTCATCATTGAAAACTCGAAGTTGAATTATTTTTTTCGAAATCCATTCAAAATCTTCCTTCGTATCATCAGGTTCAAAGCCAACCAAGGTCAAAATTCCACTTTCTATTTTTCCAGTTATTTCTCCATCCACCATTACAGAAGCATGTTGCACACGCTGTAAAATCACTCGCATAAATATTGTTTTAATCGGTATTAAATTGATTGAAATTTAAGAAATTATTAACAAATAAAAAAGCGTTACAACTCATCTTTTAGATGTGTTATAACGCTTGTTGTAATTTAAGTTTAGAAAGCAATCGCTATAGGTTTAAGTTAGTTGGTTAAAATAGATTTCCTCATCTGCAATTATCACATAATCTAGCTCATAGAGCTTCGATATTTGTTTTGCATTAATTAGTTCTTGTTCTATATTTTTTAGTTTATTTTCTTTGTTTTTAGAATTATCGAATTCAGCAGTCCACAATTTATTTGGATTTAATGGTTTCCAATTTAAATCTTCTAAATGCAATAAAAATCTTTCTTTTTGTTCCTTTGTACATTCCACAAAATCTAAAGCGATTTGTACGGATAAATTGCTCATTCAATTAATTTTAACAAAAATAAAATGAGAAGTTGAATTATTTTTACGTGAAACCGTAATTTGAAAAAATAAAAAAGCCATTTCGAAAGAAATGGCTTTTAATTATTTTTCGGTATAAATATCTTCTTCTAAAAAAGTGAGATAATTTTCGTAGCGAGAAACTGCTATTTCACCATTTTCTACTGCATCTCGAACGGCACATTTTGGCTCGTTAACATGTATACAATTATCAAATTTACAATTATGTTTTAAATCTAAAATTTCAGGAAAATAACCTTGTAATTCGGTTTTGTCGATATGAACCAAACCAAATTCTTTAATTCCAGGCGTATCGATAATAAAACCTCCAAAAGGCCATTCGTACATCTGTGCAAAAGTTGTGGTATGTTGTCCTTTGCTATTAAAATCAGAAACTTCGTGCGTTTTTAAGTTTAAATCAGGATTTAAAGTATTCAACAACGTTGATTTTCCAACGCCAGAATGTCCCGAAACCAAACTTACTTTATCTTTCATTCGATCTTTTACAAGATCTAAATTTAGACCAGTTTCAGCCGAAATATCTAGACTTTCGTAACCGATAGAATTGTAAATTGATTTATAAATTTCTAACTCAGCCATTTCATTTTCTGTGTACGAATCCATTTTGTTGAATAAAATTACAACAGGAATATGATAAGCTTCGGCAGTAATCAAAAAACGGTCAATAAAACCAAACGAAGTTTTGGGATTAGAAAGCGTTACAACCAAAAAAGCAACGTCAATGTTAGATGCAATAATGTGCGTTTTTTTGGATAGATTAACAGATTTTCGAATGATGTAATTTTTGCGATCATGAATTTTTGTAATGACAGCAATATCATCTTTGTCAATCTCAAACTCAACCTCATCTCCAACAGCAATTGGATTGGTATGTTTGATATTGGCTATTCTAAATTTTCCCCTAATTCTTGCCTGATAGGTTATACCATCTTCGGTTAAAAGATGATACCAACTACCAGTAGATTTTATGACAATTCCTTTCAATATTGTTTAAATTTTTTCTTCTTTTTTTACCATAATTTGGTTTTGTTGCGCAACAGATTCTTGGTGAATTGCTTGCAATAATTTGTCAACAAAATCTTCAGATAAACCTAAAGAAACTCCTGCTTTTACAGAATTATCTTTGATTTGTTTCCAACGATCTGGCTGAAAAACTGCCACATTATGTTCTTTTTTCAATTCTCCG
This sequence comes from Empedobacter sp. GD03865, assembly GCF_029840775.1. NCBI lineage: Bacteria > Pseudomonadati > Bacteroidota > Flavobacteriia > Flavobacteriales > Weeksellaceae > Empedobacter > Empedobacter sp. GD03865. Next base: position 15,539 of record NZ_JAOCDF010000031.1, on the reverse strand, counting down.
ATAGAGTTTGCAACTTTCATACGTTGAGCAATTGCATCTAAAATAGAGTTATCTAATTCATCAATTTGATGACGTAAATTCTGAATTCCAGTTTTGTAAATTGCATCTGGATCATCAGAAACACGAATTTCTAAATCTTTTAAGATTTCTAATAAACAAGCTGGTGTTACTTGTTGAGCTGCATCAGACCAAGCTTCATCAGGATTATTGTGCGTTTCGATCATCAATCCATTGTATTCAAAGTTGAAGGCTTGCTGTGCAACATCAAATAATCCTGTTCTGTTTCCGCAAATATGTGATGGATCACAAATAATTGGCACGTTTGGCAATTTGTTTTTGAAATCTAACGCAATTTGCCATTGCGGATTGTTACGGTATTTTGTCTTTTTGTATGTTGAGAAACCACGGTGAATAGCACCTAAATTTTTGATTCCTTGACCTTCTAAACGTTCCAAAGCACCAATCCATAAATCTAAATCTGGATTTACAGGATTTTTAACCAAAACTGTTTTGTCTGTATCACGTAAAGCTTCAGCAATTTCTTGTACTGTAAAAGGGTTTACCGTAGAACGAGCACCAATCCATAAAACGTCAACATCATATTCTAACGCTAATTTTGCGTGATTTGCATTGGCGATTTCAGTTGCGATTTTCATTCCGAATTCGTCTTTTACTTTTTTCAACCAGTTTAATCCGATTGCACCAACTCCTTCGAAACAATTTGGTTTAGTACGAGGCTTCCAAATTCCCGCACGGAAAACTTGCACATAATCTTTGTCCAAATCTTCAGCGATTGTCATCATTTGTTTTTCACTTTCTGCACTACAAGGTCCAGCGATGATCATTGGTTTATCGTATTCTTTTATCCAGTTATTGTTTTCCATAACATTTACAAATTTAAGATTTAATATTTATTTTATTTGAGAGTAATTATTTATTTAATATTCGACGTATGTCGTTTGTGTTTTTTAAATATTGATGAATATCTTCGGCGTCTTTTTCTTCGATCATTTTTCTGATTTTCGAAATTTGTGTTTGATAAGCATCAATAGCATTGAGTAAATTTTCTCGATTCTGAATCAAAATTGGTGTCCACATATCAGGAGAACTTTTTGCTAAACGAACCGTAGATTCGAAACCAGATCCAGCCATGTCAAAAATTGCATCTTCATTCTTTTCTTCTTCCAAAACTGTTTGTCCTAAGGCGAAAGAAGTAATGTGCGAAAGATGAGAAACGTACGCAATGTGCGCATCATGCGCTTCCGAAGTCATTGTTTTAACATTCATCCAGAGCGATTGATAAATTTTTCTTACTTTTTTTACTGCTTCTTTTTCGCTTTCTTCAACATCACACAAAATCGCAACTTTGTTTAAAAACAACTCAGGAAAAGCAGCTTTTGGTCCAGAATTTTCCGTTCCTGCGATTGGATGTGTGGCAACAAATTGTTTTCTTTTGGGATGATTTGCAACTTTTTTACAAATTCCAGCTTTTGTTGATCCCATATCCATAACAATCGTTTTATCATTAATTTGATCTAAAATCTCTGGTAAAACTTTCTGAATAGAATTAATAGGAACGGCAATCACTACTAAATCTGATTGAGAAAGTGCTTCATTCAAAGGAGCGATTTCATCCACAATTCCTAATTCTAAAGCTTGAATTTGATGTTCAATATTTTGATCAACACCGATTATTTTTTCGGCAACACCAACTTTTTTTAATGCTAAAGCAAAAGAACCTCCGATTAATCCTAAACCGATTACTGAAATTATTTTCATGCTTCTAATCTTCTCTTTACTTCAATCAACTTCTCGACAGGTGCGCAAAGTGAAAATCTTATAAATCCTTCACCATTGCTTCCGAAAATACTTCCTGGTGTAATAAATACTTTTTTATTGTATAAAATTTCATCAATAAATTTTTTATCATCTTTTCCTTCTGGAAGCTTCGCCCAAATAAACATTCCTGTTGCATTGGGATTATATTTTACATTTAAAATATCAGCGATTTCCCAAATGATTCTTCGTCTTTCTGCGTAAATTTTTGTTAATTCATCGTACCAAGAATCATCAACTAAAAGAGCTTTTGTCGCGGCTTTTTGTATCGCAAAATTCATTCCCGAATCCATATTTGATTTCACTTTTAGAATAGAATTGATAAAACTTTCTTTTCCAATCACCATTCCTACTCGCCAACCTGCAATGTTAAAGGTTTTGCTCAATGAATTTAATTCAATGCAAACATCTTTTGCACCTTCAATTTCTAAAATACTTGTTGGTTCATCGTTCAAAATAAAACTATACGGATTATCATTTACGATTAAGATATTGTGACGAGTTGCAAACTCTACTAATTTTCTAAGAACGTCTTTTGGGGCTTTGGCTCCGGTTGGCATATGTGGATAATTGAGCCACATAATTTTTGGTTTTTGCTCGGCTAATTTTTCTAACTGATCAAAATCTGGAAGCCAATCATTTTCATTTTTCAAATCGTAGAATAAAGGTTCTGCTTGCACTAATTCTGTAACAGATGAATAAGTTGGATATCCAGGATTTGGAATTAAAACTTTATCACCTTCATTCAAAAATGCCATCGAAATGTGCATAATTCCTTCTTTAGAGCCCATAAGTGGCAAAATTTCTGTTGAAGGATTGGCGTCTACATCAAATTTGTTTTTGTAAAAACTTGCCATTGCTTCGCGCAGTTCTGGAATTCCGCGATAACTTTGATAGCCATTGATTCCGTTTCGTGAACTTTTGATTAATTCCTCGATCACATCTGGATGAGGTTGTAAATCTGGACTTCCAATTCCTAATGAAATGATTGGAATGTCGGTTTTCATGTTCGCTATTTCTTGTAATTTTTTCGAGAAATAATATTCTTGAACACTTTGTAATCGTTGGGCTTCTGCTATCATTTTTTCCCCAGTTTATATTCGCCTAATATTTCTAAATCCGTTAACTTTCTTGCAATTTTTCCAAGCAATTCATAATATTGTTCTTTTTGCTCGAACGTAATGTCAATATGGAAAGAGTATTCCCAAGGTTTTTCAATAATCGGAACAGATTGTATTTTGTCCATATTTATTCCACATTCTGCAATTTGATTTAATACATCTACTAAAGCACCAGCTTTATGTGGAACAGAAAAACGCATCGAAACTTTATTGAAATCTTCGTAATCGTTGTGCTCGCGTTGCAATACAAAAAAGCGAGTAAAATTATCTTGAAACGTCTGAATACTTGAAGCTAAAATGTCTAATCCATATACTTCTGCCGCTTTTCTTGAGGCAATTGCAGCAACATCATTCAAATCTTGCTCAATAATATCTTTGGCTGTTAATGCAGTGTCGATATCATTTACAACGCGCCATGTTGGATGTTTTTCAAGGAACTTATCACATTGTAACAATGCCATTTGGTGCGAACGAACTTCTTTTATATCATCTAAAGTTTGTCCTTTTTTTACCATCAATTGATGTTGAATTGATAAATAAATTTCTCCAACAACTTTCAAATTATATTTCGTTAGCAATGCATAGTTTGGTAAAATTGCCCCAGCAATTGTGTTTTCAATTGCCATGATTGCTTTTTCAACTTTTCCCTTTGCAAGCGACTTTGCTAAAGTTTTGAATGTGTCGCATTCTACAATTTCGATGTCATTTCCTAAATAATTATTGGCAGCTTCGTGATGATATGAACCAATGTAACCTTGTATTGCAACTCTTTCTTTCATTTTTTTCCACAAAAAAAGTCCCACAAATTGCGGGACTTTATATTATCTTATTATGAATGTTAACAATCAATTTTGACAACGCAGTCCCTGCTCTCCTGGATAATATCCAAAAAAGTAAAAAAAGAATGCGTTAAAATAATTGAATGTTGCCATTTCGTTTTTCTAATTGTTCTACAAATCTAAAAAATAATTTTTCAGTTATCCAAATCTTTTTTGCTAATTTTATCGAAAATTTTTCATCAAATGGGAATAATCATTACAGATTTAGTAAAAAAATACGGTGAACAAGTGGCTTTAGACAAAGTTTCGTTTTCGATAAATAATGGCGAAGTTGTTGGTTTACTTGGACCAAATGGAGCAGGAAAATCGACATTGATGAAAAGTATTACCAATGCAATAAATGCAGATTCTGGTGAAATTTCTGTGAATGATTTTAATGTTTCGACGCAACCAATTGAATCGAAAAAGTTGATTGGATTTTTGCAAGAAAATAATCCATTGTACATGGATATGTATGTAAGAGAGTATTTGGAATTTGTAACAAATATTCGAAATGTGCCTAAATCAAAAATTGATGAAGTCATTGAAAAAGTAGGTTTATCACCAGAAAAACATAAGAAAATTCATCAATTATCTAAAGGATATAAACAGCGTGTTGGATTGGCGCAAGCGATTATTTCTAGCCCAGAAATTTTAATTTTAGATGAGCCTACAAATGGTTTGGATCCAAATCAAATTATTGAAATTAGAGAGGTAATTAAAGAAATTGGAAAAGAAAAAACGGTGATACTTTCGACACATATTATGCAAGAAGTAGAAGCGCTTTGTTCGCGTGTAATCCTCTTGAATAAAGGAAAAATTGTAGCCGATCAACCGATAGAAGAATTTAAAGGACAATATAAAAACTTGGAAGAAGCTTTTCATGTTTTAACACAATAAAAAAAAATCCGCCCATTGAGCGGATTTTTTTGTGAATTATTTCTTTTTCAAGATAAAAACTTCTTTGATTTTTTCTGGATCAACTTTATCGTTTTTCGTTGTTTTTTCAAGTTTTGCAATCAAGTGATTTACTTCTTCTTCAGAAGCTGGACCACCAAGATTTTCTCCATTTACGCGAGAATCTTCTAAAACTTTTCCAGTCGAATCTAAAATTACCCAAAAAGGCAAACCTTGATTTTTTCCTCCTAATTTCTCATTGACAGCATCTCCACCAGGAGTTTCTAAATTTTTCTTCTCTGCACGTTCTTGTACAGTAATAAATGTTTTGACATAATTCGCATCAAAATATGGTTTCACAGCTGGATCGTCCATATTTTTTTCCATCTTTTTACACCATCCGCACCAAGAAGCATGAAAAATTAAAAAGACATTTTTATTTTCAACCTTCGCTTGATTTTGAGCTTTTGTTAATATTTCTGTTGCTGTTTGCGCGTTTACGATTCCTGCGAAAGCAATCATAAAACTTACGATTAAGGCTTTTAATTTCATTGTAATAAGTATTTAAGTAAATGTAAATAAATAATTGTATTTTCAATAAAAAATTAACACTTATGAAACATTTTTTAGTATTTATCTTTTTGCTATTTCTCACAAGTTGCGTACCCAATAACATAAAAACAATTGAAGGAAAATGGAAACAAGATTTTTTGGATTATAAATCGAAAGTGGTAGAAGTTCCTTTGTCGAAAAGTGATGCGATTATGGATGTTTCAAGAAATAAATCAAAATTAAAAATAGAATTTGATTTTCATGACGATTATGAAAAAGATGTGACAGATTCTGTTGTGTTTAATTTTCCTCAACTCAAATTCAGAAAAATAAATCTTGATAAAACTTCTAATTATTATGATTTAACTTATAATGCGACTTGCGATTGTTTTTATGGTGAAATGAAATCATATTCTGGAAATGTATTAAATATAAAATTGAACAGAGTTTCTTCGGTTAAATAAATTTAATGGAAATCATTATCTTTGCACAAAATTATTAGAACATCGTTCTAATATTCAATCATTAAAAAAAGAGACAACATATATGAAATGTGGAATTGTTGGATTGCCTAATGTTGGTAAATCTACTTTATTTAACTGTTTGTCGAATGCAAAAGCGCAATCGGCGAATTATCCTTTCTGTACAATTGAACCAAATGTAGGAACAGTTTCTGTACCAGATACTCGTCTAAATCAGTTAGAAGCAATTGTAAATCCAGAGCGCGTTGTGCCTGCGGTTGTAGAAATTGTAGATATTGCTGGTTTAGTAAAAGGAGCAAGTAAGGGAGAAGGTTTAGGAAATCAATTTTTAGGAAATATCCGCGAGTGTAATGCAATTATTCACGTTTTACGTTGTTTCGAAAACGAAAATATTACACATGTTGATGGTTCTATTAATCCATTGCGTGATAAAGAAACAATTGATATTGAGTTGCAATTGAAAGATTTGGATACAGTTACAAAACGTATCGATAAATCTAAAAAAGCAGCAAAAGCGGGAAATAAAGACGAACAAAAAGTTGTAGAAGTTTTAACAGCTGTAATCGCTCATTTAGAAGAGTTGAAAAATGTTCGTGAAATGGATTTGGACGAAAAAGAGCAAGAAATTGTAGATTCGTTACAATTGATTACTTCTAAACCAGTTTTGTACTTATGTAATGTAGACGAGTCTGCTGCAAAAGACGGAAACGAATGGGTAGAAAAAGTGAAAGAAGCTGTAAAAGATGAACACGCAGAAGTGTTAATTTTAGCGGCACAAATAGAAGCTGATATCAACGAGTTAGAAACGTTTGATGAGCGTCAAATTTTCTTGGAAGAATTAGGATTAGAAGAGCCAGGAGTTAATCGTTTGATTCGTTCTGCTTATACATTGTTAGATTTAGAGACATATTTCACAGCAGGTGTAAAAGAAGTTCGTGCTTGGACAATCAAAAAAGGTTCTACAGGACCACAAGCGGCTGGAGTTATTCATACCGATTTCGAGAAAGGATTTATTCGTGCAGAGGTAATCAAATTTGAGGATTTTATTACATACGGATCAGAATCTAAATGTCGTGAAGCAGGAAAATTAAACGTAGAAGGAAAAGCGTACATCGTACAAGATGGTGATATTATGCATTTCTTGTTTAATGTTTAAGATTTAAATTATATCTATATAAAAAGCTCAATCGAAAGATTGAGCTTTTATTTTTCTACAAATTCTTCAAATTTTCTAAAGCCATTAAAAGTGTTTCATCCTTTTTAGCAAAACAAAATCGGATTACTTTGTTATCTGTTTTATCATGGTAAAATGCTGAAATTGGTATTGTCGCAACTTTATTTTTGATGGTTAACTGTTTTGCAAACTCATCATCAGATAAATCACTTATTTTAGCATAATTTGCACTTACAAAATAAGTTCCTTCGCAAGGCAAAACTTCAAAATTTGTTGAAGCTAAACCTTTAACAAATAAATCTCTTTTTTGTTGAAAAAAATCATTCAAATGCAAGTAATGATCAGGTTTTTCTAAATAATCTGCAATTGCATATTGTGATGGTGTATGCGTAGAAAAAGTATTGAATTGGTGACATTTTCTAAACTCTTTCATCAATTCTTTTTCGGCTAAAATGTAACCGATTTTCCAGCCTGTAATGTGAAATAATTTTCCGAAAGAACCAACAATAAACACTTTGTCTTTTACCGATTTCAATTTTGCGAAACTTTGATGCGATTTTCCATCAAATGTAATGTGCTCATAAACTTCATCTGCAAGTAAATAACAATTTGAATCTTTTAGGATTTGTTCAAATTGTTTCAAATCATTTTCGGATAAAATTTTTCCTGTTGGATTGTTCGGATTATTAACGATAATTAATTTCGTTTTATCATTGATTTTTTGCTTCAATTCTTCAAAATCGATTGAATATTCAGGATATTTTAGCTGAATTGGAACAATTTTTCCTCCAAATAATTCAACCGTTGGTTGATATAAATCGTAAGCAGGTTCAAAAATAATTACTTCATCATTTGGATGAATTAATGTAGAAACAACATTAAAAATCGCTTGACTTGCACCACTCGTAATGTTAATTTCATTCTGAAAATCGTAATCAGATTGATAAAGATTAGAATATTTTTCTGAAAGTAATACACGCAATTTTTCGACGCCAGTCATTGGCGCGTACTGATTGTAATTTTGTGTTGAATAATAATTTAAACGACTAATTAATTCAGAATCTGCATTAAAGTCAGGAAAACCTTGCGCTAAATTAATCGCTTGATGTTCATTTGCCAATTGACTCATTACCGAAAAAATGGTTGTCGAAACATTGGGTAGTTTAGATTTTATCATATTGGTAAATTAGGTCGTTTTTGCTCAAAATCAAAACAATGAACCTTAATATTTTTAGGAAATTTTTTCTTATTTTTGTAAAACTCGTTTAACACTCAACAACTCAAATGTCAGAATTAGATCAACAAGTAAATTATACGGAAGACAATATCAAAACCCTTGATTGGCGCGAACATATTCGCATGCGACCTGGGATGTATATTGGGAAGCTGGGAGATGGTTCGTCTCAAGATGATGGAATTTATATTTTGTTGAAGGAGATTGTAGATAACTGTATCGATGAATTTGTGATGGGTGCAGGAAAAACAATCGAAATTAATCTGCGCGAAGATGAGGTAACGGTTCGTGATTATGGACGTGGAATTCCGCTTGGAAAAATGGTTGACGCCGTTTCTAAGATGAATACAGGTGGTAAATATGATTCACAAGCTTTCAAAAAATCGGTTGGTTTAAATGGTGTTGGTACAAAAGCTGTAAATGCGTTGTCAACATCGTTTCGAGTGCAATCTATTCGAGATGGAAAAACACGTATTGCAGAGTTTGAGCAAGGGATTTTAGCAAATCAAGAAGATGAAAAAGAAACATCTTTGCGAAAAGGAACTAAAATTACATTTGTTCCAGACAAATCGATTTTCTTGAATTTTAAATTCAGAAAAGAATATGTAGACAAAATGTTGAAAAACTATGTTTACTTAAATCCAGGATTGAAAATTATTTTCAATGGAGAAGAATTCTTTTCGAAAGACGGATTGAAAGATTTATTGAATGATAATATCGAGGAAGAAACAATTTATGATATCATCCATTTGAAAGGAGAAGATATCGAAATTGCGATGACGCACAGCTCGAAATCATATTCGGAAACGTATTATTCTTTTGTGAATGGTCAAAATACAACGCAAGGAGGAACACATTTAACAGCTTTTAAAGAGGCTGTTGTGAAAACTGTTCGCGAATTTTATAATAAAAATTATGATCCTGCGGATATTAGAAAATCAATTATTGGAGCAATTTCGATCAAAGTAATTGAGCCAGTTTTTGAATCGCAAACAAAAACTAAACTTGGTTCGAATGAAATTGGACCAGGAATGACAACGGTTCGCACGTTTGTAAATGATTTTATCAAAACGAATCTTGACAACTTTTTACATAAAAATACAGAAGTTGCGCAAGCATTAGAACGCAAGATTAAACAATCAGAAACGGAACGAAAAGAGCTTTCTGGAATTCGAAAATTAGCGCGTGATCGCGCCAAAAAAGTTAGTTTACATAACAAGAAATTGCGCGATTGTCGTCAACATTATAATGATCCGAAAGCTGAATTACGTTTAGATACAACTATTTTTATTACCGAGGGAGATTCGGCAAGTGGATCGATTACCAAAAGTAGAAGTGTAGAAACGCAAGCGGTTTTTAGTTTGAGAGGAAAACCGTTGAATTCATACGGTTTGACAAAGAAAATTGTTTATGAAAACGAAGAATTTAATCTTTTACAAGCGGCATTAAACATCGAAGAAGGATTAGAAGATTTACGTTACAATAATGTTGTAATTGCAACTGATGCTGACGTCGATGGAATGCACATTCGTTTGTTGATTATTACATTTTTCTTACAATTTTTCCCAGAATTGATCAAAGAGGGACATTTGTATATTTTGCAAACACCACTTTTTCGTGTGAGAAACAAGAAGGAAACACGTTATTGTTATTCTGAACCAGAACGTATAAAAGCGTTGGAAGAAGTTAAAAATCCAGAGATTACACGATTCAAAGGATTAGGTGAAATTTCGCCAGACGAGTTCAAGCATTTTATCGGAAAAGATATTCGTTTAGAGCCTGTAATGATCGGAAAAGATCAAACCATCGAAAGTCTTTTAGAATTTTACATGGGAAAAAATACACCAACTAGACAAGAATTTATTATTAACAACTTAGCCATAGAATCTATTAAAAATTAAATAAAAACCAAACCAATCCTAACCTAAAAACACCTATCAATTATGAAGAAAAATAATAAAAAGGTCATTCAGTTGTTCAAAATACTGAATTTCACCATCGTTATTTTAATCATTCTAAACCTTATTATGTATGCTGGTATTTTACCTTACAAGTATCACATAATACCACCTTATGTTGTTGCAATTTTTATAGCGTTGTTTATTTATGTAAGCTATAAAAGTGGAAATCAATTTTTTGCGATAGACACAAAAGGTGAAACCATAACTTTTGAAACGAAGAATGTTGGATTTTTATCCTTCTTAGATTCAAAAACGAACAAAATCGATTTACCGAAGTATAAATTGATCAAATACGATTTTCAGAAAGGAATTCTTTCAAAAAACGTTGTCTTTTATATTAACAGTAAAAAGAATCCTACCAATTTAACAAAAGTCAAATTTCGTTTAGCATTCATTTCTAACCGAAATATTAATATTATTTTGACTGAATTAGACAAAATTGTGGAGTCTAATTGTATGGTCAAAAACAATGTAGAAGTAGCTATTTAACATGATGCAAGACAATCAAGAGAGCATCAAGAAGGTTTCTGGTATGTACCAAGAATGGTTTCTTGACTATGCCTCTTATGTAATTTTAGAACGAGCAATTCCATCTATTTATGATGGGTTGAAACCAGTTCAGCGTAGAATTTTACATTCAATGCGCGAGTTGGAAGACGGACGATATAACAAAGTTGCGAACATTGTAGGAAATACGATGAAATATCACCCGCATGGTGATATGGCGATTTCTGATGCAATGGTTCAAATTGGTCAAAAAGAATTGTTGATCGATATGCAAGGAAACTGGGGAAATATTTACACTGGTGACCGAGCAGCTGCGTCGCGTTATATCGAAGCTCGATTAACTAAATTTGCGTTAGAAGTTGTCTATAATCCAAAAACTACAAAATGGCAACCATCTTATGATGGTCGAAATAAAGAACCAATTGATCTTCCAATCAAATTTCCTTTGCTTTTGGCACAAGGAGTAGAAGGAATTGCAGTTGGTTTGTCAACAAAGATTTTGCCACACAATTTCAATGAGTTAATTGATGCGTCAATTTTACATCTGAAAGGAAAGAAATTTCAAATTTTCCCAGATTTTTTAACTTCTGGTTTGGTTGATGTTTCTGACTATAATGATGGATTGCGTGGAGGTAAAGTGCGCATTCGTGCAAAGATTTTGCAAGAAGATAAAACGACGCTAAAAATTACGGAAATTCCTTACGGAACAACGACAGGATCTTTGATTGATTCGGTTTTGAAAGCCAATGATAAAGGTAAAATCAAGATCAAAAAGATTGAAGATAATACAGCGGCTGAGGTGGAGATTTTAATTCATCTTGTTCCGGGAAGTAGTCCAGATAAAACGATTGATGCATTGTATGCATTCACGGATTGCGAGATTTCTATTTCGCCAAATGCGTGTGTGATTAATGAACAAACACCAGAATTTTTAACAGTTTCTGAAATTTTAATTCACAATACAAACAATACAGTTGAATTGTTGAAAAAAGAGTTAGAAATTGAGTTAGATGAACTGCAAGAACAATGGCATTTTTCTTCGTTGGAACGAATTTTTATCGAGAATAGAATTTATCACGATATCGAAGAAGAAGAAACATGGGAAGGTGTAATTTCTGCGATTGATAAAGGGCTGAAGCCACATATTGCGCATTTAATTCGTCCAGTTACGGAAGAAGATATTACGCGTTTAACAGAAATTCGAATCAAACGTATTTCAAAATTTGATTTAGATAAAGCACAACAATTTATTGAATCATTAGAAGATAAAATCGAGAATGTAAAACATCATTTAGCAAATTTGATTGATTATGCGATCGATTATTTCAAAAACCTAAAGACAAAATACGGAAAAGGAAAAGAACGTAAAACAGAAATTAGAACATTTGATACGATTGATGCGACAAAAGTTGCCGTTGCAAATACACGTTTTTATGTGGATAGAAACGAAGGTTTTATCGGAACTTCATTGAAAAAAGACGAGTATTTATTCGAGTGTTCTGATATTGATGATATTGTGGTTTTCAAACATGATGGTTCGATGATTGTGACAAAAGTTGATGCAAAAACTTTTGTTGGAAAAGGAATTATTCATGTTGGAATTTGGCATAAAAATGATAAACGTACCATTTATAACTTGATTTATCGCGATGGTAAAAATGGTCCGGCTTATCAAAAACGTTTTGCTGTAACGGGAATTACTCGCGATAAAGAATATGATTTAACGGCTGGTAACAAAGGTTCGGAAGTGTTGTATTTTTCAGCGAATCCAAATGGTGAAGCCGAAGTTGTATCAATTATTCTGAAAACTCATCAACGAATCAAAAAGTTAAAATTCGATATTAATTTTGCTGATTTAGCGATTAAAGGTCGTGCATCAAAAGGTAATTTAGTCACTAAATATCCAATCAAAAAAGTAGAATTGAAAGAGGAAGGAGTTTCGACTTTAGCTCCTCGTCAAATTTGGTTTGATACGGATACAAAACGCCTAAATGCAGATGGATTGGGGATTTTATTAGGTTCTTTTAAGGGTGATGATAAAATTTTAACGATTAATAAAAAAGGTGAAGCAAAATTGGTTTCGTTTGATTTGAGTAATCGTTTTGACGAAGATTTAGAAATTATCGAGAAATGGAAACCTTCAAAACCGATTTCTTGCGTGTATTATGATGCAGAAAAAGATCGTTATTTTGTGAAACGTTTCCTTTTAGAAGATACATTTTCTCCACAAACTTTTTATACGTTAGAAGATGGTAAATCATCAATAAAAGTTGTTTCGACAGATTATTTACCAGTTATTGAGTTGATTTTCCCGAAAGTAAAAGGTTTAGAAAAAGAACCAGAAGTGATAAATTTAGAAGAATTTATTACAGTTAAAGGAATTAAAGCGCAAGGAAATCAATTGACGACATATAAATTAAAACAGATTAATGTGTTAGAACCGCTTCCATTCGAAGAACCAGAAGAAGAGGAGGAGTCAGAAGAAGAGCCGCAGCCGACGCTATTTGATGCGATTGAGGAGGATAATAATGAAGAAGAAAATATAGAAGAATAATGGGAGACATCTCTATTGTGGCATTAGTCGTTATTGGATTGAATGTTTTGGTAAGTTGGAAAGGTTTTAACGATTTAGCTTTTTTTGAAAAATATAAATTCCAAGTAGGGTCGATATTATATAATAAGGAATACTATAGAATTTTAAGTTCAGGATTTTTACATGTTGATTTTACTCATTTGTTATTCAATATGTTAACTCTTTACTTTTTTGCGAATCCTGTTATCGGTTTTTTTGCAAGTCCAGAAGGATTTTTATTAGGAGACTTTTCGAATGCTAAACTAAATGTAGGTTACGGAATGTTTCTTTTAGTTTTTTTTGCAGCGGTTATTGGCGGAAATATTTTGTCTTTGTTGATTCACAAGAAAGAAACTTTTTATTCGGCAGTAGGAGCTTCTGGTGGAGTGACAGGGGTTTTATTCGCTGCAATTGCAGCTTTTCCTGAAATGGAATTAAGATTATTTTTTGCTTTACCAATTCCAGCCTGGATTTTCGGAATATTATATTTAGGATATTCAGTTTATGGAATGAAAACTAATTTAGGAAACATCGGGCATTCAGCGCATTTAGGTGGAGCAATTGTGGGATTATTATCTGCAATATTATTTTATCCAACAATTTTACAAATCAATACATATTATATTTTAGGAATGATTGTTCCATTAATTGTATTGCTTGTGATGATTTTGAGAGAACATCGAAAATAAAAAAATAAGACAAAAAAAAAGCATCAAAATTACTTGATGCTTTTTTTATGATAATGTTATAATATTCTTTTTACGTATAAGAATTTTGGTCCCCAATATCTATCATTCAAAGAAGATACCATAACACCTTGAGAAGTAGATGAATGAATAAATTCTAAAACTCCATCTTTATTTCTTCCATGAACAATTCCTACATGCGAAACTCTACCACGACCTCTTGTTGCAAAGAAAACTAAATCTCCTTCTTTTGCTTCGTCTGTACTAACTGTAAAGCCTTCTCTTGCCTGATCAGCAGATACACGAGGTAAATTTTTATTGAAAGTTTCGAAAACGTTTCTAACAAAGGCAGAACAATCAATACCACTTCTTGTTGTGCCTCCGTATCGGTAAGGTGTACCAATATACGTTTCTGCTTCTTTTAATAAAAACCCTGCAAACAATTCATTCGTTTCTTCTAAAACGCTGTTTAACACAACCATAGATTTCGCTTCATCGTTAATTTCTATTGGTGTAACATCTAAATTGGCATGTTTATTGATTATTTTAGCTTGAGCTTCAATAGCTCTTGGTTTCGGTACGAAACTTCTCGAAGAATATTCTGTAGCTTCACTAACTGGGGTTAAAGATGAACATGATGTAATAAACATCGTGCAAACCACTGCAGCTACACCTAATATCGATGCTTTCATATATTGAGTATTCGTTTGTATAAATTTTAATAGCACCGCTAAAGTAATTGTTAAAATTATAACTCATTATATATAAGAGTTGTTTTGACAAAATATTAACTTCCTTAACATTTTTTAACAAAAACATATTCAAAAAAACTTTTAAATATATTTGGAAGTCCAAAAAATTGTTCTACATTTGCACTCGCTTTTCACAACAAGTGGTTAAGCCGTCATGCGGCCCATTCGTCTAGTGGTTAGGACATCAGGTTTTCATCCTGGAAACAGGAGTTCGATTCTCCTATGGGCTACATAAAAGTGTTTTAGAAAATTATTAAATTAATTTGGCGAGATAAAATATTTGTTTATATCTTTGCCGAACTAAAATAGAAAGAGATTTAAGTTATGGCAAATCATAAGTCAGCATTAAAAAGAATTAGACAATCAGCGGTAAGACGCGATCGTAATAAATATTATCACAAATCAGCTCGTACAGCTATTAAAGCTTTAAGATCTGAATCTGATAAAAATGAAGCAGAAACAGTTTTTCCAAAAGTTTCTTCAATGATTGATAAGTTAGCAAAAAGAAACATTATTCACAAGAATAAAGCTTCAAACTTAAAATCAAAGTTAGCGAAACATATTGCGGGATTAGCTTAATAAAATAAAAGTGGTCCCTTCGTCTATCGGTTAGGACACTAGATTTTCATTCTAGAAAGAGGGGTTCGATTCCCCTAGGGACTACAAATTAATAGATGGATTGCATTATTGCAATCTTTTTTTTCCTTGTTCATAGTTGTTGATTTTTTAAACAACCAGTAGAATACTGTGTAAAGGAAATTGTTTTTTGTGTTTTGTTTGTAAAGGTTAATCATAATGTTTAGATGATTAATCGGGAATGAAAATGTCGCTGTATAATTCAACTTGGTTCAAATTATTAGAATTATACATCGACTTTTCTACAACTCCCAACACAAAATGACGTTCATTCAAAATAAAGAATATTCGAATTAATTAATTCATATTAA
>NZ_JAOCDF010000030.1:0-47852 GCF_029840775.1 Empedobacter sp. GD03865 | reverse complement strand
GGTGTAGATGTTGCAACAGGTAAGCCAATGTGGGAAAAAATAGATGAAAAAACAGGAGAAATAACAACAGTTACCAATTATAATCAAGCAAGTCTACAAAGAATAGGAAATACTACTCCAGATTTTAATGGAGGATTTTCTTCAACAATGTCATACAAAGGATTTACATTAAGTGCAGATTTTGTGTATTCTAAAGGAGGATTAGCCTATAATGTTGGTAGAGAATTATTTGATTCTGACGGAGCATATCCATATTATAACCAAATGAAAATGCAAAGTGGTTGGAAACGTTGGACTGCTGCAGATCCAAACAATGCAACTCATCCAGAATTGGTCTACAATGGTAATGCTAACTCAAATAAAATCTCTAGTCGTTATTTAGAAGATGCTTCATTCTTAAGAATGAGAAGTTTAAGATTAGGATATAATTTTGATCAAAAAGATATTGAATCAATTGGTCTAAAAGGATTAGGATTATATATTTCAGGAGATAATTTGTGGACTGCTACAAAATATACAGGAGCTGATGTAGAAGCTGTTATTTCAGGAGATAGAACTTCAAATTATCCAAATCCGAAACGTTTCACATTTGGTTTAAATCTAACTTTCTAAAAAATTAAAAATGAAAAAAATAGTATATATATTGGCATCTGTAACTTTTTTGAGTTTAACATCATGTGACTTAGGTTATGAGCCTTATACAAGTATACCTGAAGGAGAAATTGATCATATTGATGGTTCTCCTAAAAACCTAACGTTAGGTAACTATAGCTTAATGAAGAATTGGGTAGAAAATTGGCATAGAATTACTGAATATCCAGGAGACAATGTTGCATTGAGTGGTTCTACAACAGATAATTTAATGAATAATTACAATTATCAACGAATTGTAAATAATAGTAGGGTAAATAACTATTGGGCATATTCTTACAAGATTATTGCTGGTGTTAATAGTACCTTGACGAAATTAGAAGAAGGTAAATCGCAAGAGGATGATCAATTAATTGCGGAAAATTTATATATCCGTAGTTTAATGTACTTTTATTTAACAAATGTATTTGGACGTCCTTATAATCAAGGTGCAAGTACAAATTTAGGAGTGCCAATTAAATTAAAAGATGATCCGTACGAAAATTTACCAAGAAGTACTGTAAAACAAGTATATGATCAGATTTTAACAGATTTAGATAAAGCAGAAGCTTTAATTAATGATGAAAGTCGTGATAAAGTGTACGCATCAAAAGAAGCAGTTTATGCATTATTGTCTCGTGTTTATCTTTACATGGAGAATAATCAAAAAGCAATTGAATATGCAAATAAAGTAATTGATTCAGGAAAATTTACATTAATTTCTAAAAATGAATATAAGAACTTTGCAGTTAATGCTCCTGAAAAAAATCCAGAAAATATCTTTTCAATCAAGTTTGTAAAAAATATTGATTACCCAGATGGAGGATGGTATACAATTGGTTCTATGTATGCAAATATTAATGGTTCTGGTTGGGGAGAAATGTATGCTTCACGTAAATATTTAGAGTTAGTTCGTAAATATCCACAAGATGTTAGATATTCTTTAATTAAACCAGTCTTAGATGCTGAAAAACCTAATGAATTACATGCATATTATGTAAAAGATAATTATCAATACGCTAGTGTAGTGGTAACTAAGTCAGGAACTGATTATAACTATACTGAATCTGGAGTAACGAAAACATTAATTAAAAAATCGAATGGAGCAGATGCTTTCCAATATTTTATTAATATTGAAGGAAAAGAAAGAACAGTTTTAGTCGATAATAAATTAGCAAATAGAAATGGATATTTAAAATATTATATTTTAAAATGTTCAGGCCAAGAAGATCAATCTCATTTATGGTCTCCAGTTATTTCTCGTTTAAGTGAAATGTATTTAATCCGTGCAGAAGCAAATGCAAAATTAGGAAATACAAATGCAGCTTTAACAGATGTTAATGTTATTCGTGAAAGAGCAGGCATTCCTACAGGAGGATTGTGGACTACAGCTAATTTAGGAGGTCTTTCCGCATTAGATGTTGTGATGCAAGAGCGTCAATTAGAATTGGCTTGGGAAGGTCATCGTAAATTTGATGTTTTCAGAAATGGATTAACAATGGAACGTCAATATCCAGGAACTCATTTATCAGGAAATAATCCATTTTATACAATTGCACCAACGGCAAATGAAATTGTAGAATATATTCCAGAACAGCAAATAAACTTATCTAAAGGAGTTTTAGTTCAAAATCCTTAATAGGTAAAACATTTATAAAACAAAAAAAATCCGTTCGATTATTCGAACGGATTTTTTTATATTTTAATTACAAACTTTTTATTTTTATTGTTTTCAACAATTCAGGTAAAGCGGTATTCGTAAATTCTTCTTGGGCTTCGATTAATAAAGGTTTATAATCGTGATAACGATTAGAAAAATGACCTAAAATTAATTTTTTTACATTGGCTTGTTTCGCAATCATTCCAGCTTCTTTTGCAGTTGTATGTCCTGTGTAAACTGCTAAATCTTTCAATTCATGCAAAAATGTTGATTCATGATACAACAAATCGACATCTTTTATAATAGGAACAATATCCGGTTTATATTTTGTGTCTGAACAAAATGCGTAACTCAATGATTTTTGAGCATCAAACGTTAAATAATCATTCGGAATTATTTTTCCAGATTCTAACGTAAAATCTTTTCCATTTTTCAAATTTTGATAATCGCAGATTTCAATTTCAGGAAATTCCTCGATTGTATCCATATTCAATTTTCGAGGTTTTGGCTTTTCTCGAAAAAGATAACCATTTGTATAAACTCGGTGATTTAGTGGAATAGAATAAACTTCAACTTTATCATCTTCAAAAACTAAAACAGATTCTTTTGTATGTAATTCATTGAAAATAATCTCGAATGAATTATTAGATTCTGTTAAGCGCAATTGTGTCGTAATAAATTCCTCAATTCCTTTCGGACCATGGATATGCAAAGGCATATCGCGACCAAGCAATTGAAGTGTAGAAATTAATCCAATCAATCCAAAAACATGATCACCATGCAAATGCGATATAAAAATGTGATTTATTCGGTTGAATTTAGCCTTCGCTTTTCGCAATTGTACTTGTGTTCCTTCGCCACAATCGATCAAAAAATAGCGTTCTGCTATATTTAATAATTGAGCGGTCGGATGCGTAAAAGCTGTTGGTAATGCCGAATTAAATCCTAATATTGTTAGTTGTAAACTCAATTTACGTTTAGATTAGTTAAAAAATCGTTTAATTTTTCGACAGCTTTTCCTCTATGACTAATGGCGTTTTTTTCTTCAGCAGTCATTTGAGCAAATGATTTTGAAAAACCATCAGGAATAAAAATAGGATCGTAACCAAAACCATTATCACCCATAATTTCGGTAGCAATTGTTCCATTTACGCGACCTTCGAAAAAATATTCTTTTCCATTCAAAATTAAACAGAAAATAGAAATAAAATAAGCTTTTCGATTCGTTTCTCCTTCCAATTCTTTCAACGCTTTTGCGATATTATCTTCGTCTTTTCCAGTACCTGCATATCGAGCAGAATATACACCAGGCGCACCATCTAACGCTTCTATCACTAATCCAGAATCATCTGCAAAGATATTTTTACCCGTTTTATCGAAAATAGTTTTCGCTTTTAATTGCGCATTTTCTTCGAAAGTTGTTCCAGTTTCTTCAATTTCATCAAAGAAATTAATATCAGTCAACGATTTCATCGATAGGTAAGAAGGTAACATTTTTGTAACTTCTTTTACTTTATTGTTGTTATGTGTGGCAAAAATTAATTCCATTTATATTGTTTTTTGTTCTGTTTTTTTGATTAATAAATAGACAGATAAAATTCCGATAAGTGTCATTCCTCCAATTAATAAATAATCTCTTTGCGCAAAAACTTCGCCTTCCATATCGCCCTGTATCAGCATTAACGAGTAAGAAAGTGTGTTGTTTAAGAAATGTAATAACATAGGCAAAAACAACGATTTTGTACGGTAATAAACTACTCCAAAAATGATTCCTAAAAGTCCAGCGCCTATAAATTGCCAAGGATTCATGTGTGCGCATCCAAAAATAAATCCATTGATTAAGATTGCAGTGGTTGGATTTATATTGAAATTTAGCATTCCTTTCAAGATTATTCCTCTAAAAATAATTTCTTCGAAAATTGGAGCCAAAATACAAATCATAATAAATCCAGCGATTTTGTAATCTAACATCATTTCAAAAGAAGCTTGAAAGATTTTATAGATTTCTTCTAAAGGTCCAGTTGTTGGAATTAAACTTGTTGCAACCTCGGCTAAAGGCAAAAGAAATAACCAACAAGCTATTGATAATATGAGCTGAATTGGAGTAAAAGAATGTTTGATATCTTTTAAAATTGATGCAAATTTAGTTTGTGTCAACATCAATAAAATAACAATTGCGCAAACCGTTCCTGTTAAAAATCCTAACGGTAAAAGTAAGTGATTAAGCGGTTTGTAAAAAAGTGCTGGAACTGAAATAATTCCGCCAGCAAACTGCATTATAATCACTGCAATTGCGCTATACAAAAGAGCTTTTCCAATACCAAAACTTAGTTTATTTTCTTGCTTAGGAACAAATTCTTCAAATGGAGAGGTGTTATTCATGATGATAAGGTTTACCCTGCAATATACTAAATCCTCGGTAAATTTGCTCAGTCAAAAATAGACGAACCATTTGATGCGTAAATGTCATATTGGATAAAGACATTTTTTTATTTCCACGATTGTAAACAGATTCGTCAAAACCATAAGGACCACCAATCACAAAGACAAGATTTTTGACAGATTGATTCATGTAATTCTGAATATCATCTGCAAATTGCTTCGAAGTAGGCTGTTTTCCTTTTTCATCCAAAATAATAACAAAATCTGTATTGATGATTTTATTCAAAATTTGCTCAGCTTCTTTTTGTTTTTGTTGAATTTCGGACAAATTTTTACGATTTTTGATGTCAGGAATTTCAATTCTTTGATAATTAATGTGCGAAGGCAATCGATTTTCATACTTTTGTAATAGCATTTCGATGGCTTTTTCGTCTGTTTTACCGATACAAATGGTCGTAATATTCATTCAAAATTATTTATTGAGACAAAAATATGCGCATTCTACAAGATTTTAAAACATATACAGGAATAAATTATTTTCGAGCTTGGTCGAAAACAAAATTGATGAACAAAAATACAGGTATCACGGTATATGATTTCTTGAAAGTTTTTTGGATTCGCGTCATGAAAGGTAATTTTCCGTTGCGTTCGGCAGCAGTTTCATGGATTTTATTTTTTAGTATGTTTCCATTTTTGCTTTTTTTGTTTAGTATTTTACCGCATTTGGTTTATTACCAAGAGATAAAAAACTTGTTATTTACACAACTTCTTCCGCAACTTTTGCCTAAACATGTGAGCAATGAAGTGATTTCGTATATTGATAAAACGACGGCTGTACAAGGAAAACGTAAAGTGAATTATTTCTTGATTTTGATTACAATTTTTATGTCATCTAACGGAATACAAGGAATTATAAATGGGTTTAATGTTTCGTATCAAGATGTTTATGTAAAGCGAAAAAACTCAAAATCGAGAATGATTTCGATAATTTTAACCTTGTTTTTTACAGTTTTTATTGTGTTACAAGTGTTTTTATCTTATTCGACATCAATTATTTGGAAATACTTAACCAACGTTTCATTTTTAAGTAAACTTGGACAGTTTTCGTATCTAATCAACTATTTTTCGGTATTTCTTTTCTACTTTGTTTCGATGTGTATGTTGTATTATTTCGGACCAAATCACAAAAAATCGCGTAGCACAGTTTTACCTGGTGCTATTTTGACATCAGTTTTGTTCTTGTTAACTGTGATAGGTTTTAATTCGTATTTAAGTTATTTTACAAACATTGATTTGTTGTATGGATCGCTTGGATTAGTAATGATTATGATGATTTTTGTATACATCAATGTGATTTTGATGTTAGTTGGTTATGAATTGAATATGTCAATTAATTACACCAAAAATTACGAATACGTTAACCATATCGACAATAATCGATTTATTAATTTGGATAAATTTTAAGGCTCATTTAAAAGATGCCCGCAGGTTTTGCAATAAATAGCACCATCTAAATGATAATCATCACCACAATTGCGACATCTTTGTGTATTTGTAGGGATATCTTCATTATGTTTAGCTGCTTTATTCATTTCCATTGTTACAATACTTGTCGGAACAGCAATTACACCATAACCTATAATCATAACAACAGATGCTAAAAATTGTCCCAAACCAGTGACAGGAGAAATATCACCATAACCTACTGTTGTTAAAGTAACAATTGCCCAATAAATACTGATTGGTATACTTGTGAAACCAGATTCAGGATGATCGTGTTCGACCATATACATGATAGATCCGATAACGACAACAATTAAGAGAACAAATGATAAAAAAACAATGATTTTATCTTTACTTTCTTTCAGTCCAAGTACCAATACATTTTTTCCTCGTGTGAATCGTGTAAGGTTAAAAATTCTGAAAATACGTAGCAATCTTAAAATACGAATACTTGCTAGGTATTTACTTGTAGGTAAAACTAAACCAAGATAAAACGGTAAAATAGACAATAAGTCAATAACTCCATAAAAACTAAAAATATAGCGCCAACGATTTTTAACACAATAGATTCTTAATAAATATTCTATAGTAAACAAAAAGGTTAAAATCCATTCTAAAGATACTAAAACTGTATGGTGTCTCGCATTAATTGCTGGAATAGACTCCAACATAACCAAACCTACACTTAATAAAATTAAAAGTAATAATGAGATGTCAAAAAGTTTTCCGTAAGGCGTATCAGCTTCAAAAATGATATCGAAGATTTTTTGTTTTAGCTTCTTTTCTTCATCAGCCCCCATTCTTTTTAGATAAGGAAATCGACCTTTAAACATTGGTTTATATTTTTGGAATGAGCTAAATTAGGAAAAAATTTTAGTATGAATATTCTATTGACTGGTGGAAGTGGATTAATTGGTTCAGAATTAACAAAGATTTTAATTGAAAATGGTCATCAAGTTCGCATTTTGACAAGAGAAAAACAGATTGAACATCCTTTTTATCATTGGGAGAAAGATACAATTGATGAAAAAGTTTTTGAAAATTTGGATGGAATTATTCATTTGGCTGGAAGCTTAATTGCGAAAAGATGGACAAATTCTTACAAAAAAGAAATTTTTTCGAGTAGAGTTGATACAGCGAATTTACTTTTTGAGTATGTCAAAAAATTGAATATTGATTTGAAATTTTTTATCTCCGCGTCTGGAACTGCTTATTATGGACAAATTACTTCGAACAAAATTTTCAAAGAATCTGATGAACCGAATATTGATTTTTTAGGTAAAGTTTGTGTCGCATGGGAAAATGCTGCTTATCAGTTCGAAAAAATAGGTGCAAGAGTGGTTTGTCTTAGAACTTCTTTGGTTTTGTCAAAAAACGGTGAAGGTTTCAAATTATTAAAAAAACCTATTCAACTTGGTGTAGGAGCAAATCTTGGCGACGGAAAACAATGGATGCCTTGGATACATATTACAGATTTGATACAAATGTATGCGGAAGCTGTGGATAATGATAAAATAAAAGGAAGTTATAATGCATCTTCACCACAATATATAAACCATTCGGAATTCAATCATACGTTAGCGAAAAGAATGAATAAACCTTTTTTTATGCCAAATATTCCTGCTTTTGTTATGAAATTAGCATTAGGTGAGATGAGTAGTTTAGTCCTAAATGGATCTAGAATTGACGCAACTAAAATTCAAGAAACAGGTTTCAAATTTCAATATCCTACTTTAGAAAAAGCGTTGAAGGAGTTGCTGTAAATTGATTTCTGTTTTATATATTTGATACAATTAATATTACTTATGAAAAAACGTTTATTCTTTATTGTTATTTTGTTTTTTTACACTTTGCATGCTCAAAAATCTTTGGGAGGTTTTGATAAAATAACAGCAGAACAAATAGCTTTAAAACAAGTTCCTTTTGAAAAAGATGCAGACGCTGTTATTCTTTCGGAAGTTGGCTATATTAATATTACAGGAGGTAATTATTATATTGATATAAAGAAACGTGTAAAAATTTTGACAGATAAAGGAATTGATCATGCAAATATTGAGATTGAGTATTATTCTAAGAATAATGCAGAAATTATTTCAGATATAAAAGGTCAAACAATTAATCAAGATAATGGGCAGTTTGTCAATTATCCGCTTGATAACAAGGAAATATTTGATGTAAAATTGAATGATTATTATAGTGTTAAAAGACTTGCTTTTCCCAACATAAAAGTAGGATCGATTATAGAAATTCAATATAGAATTACAGGAAATCACTTATATTTAATTGATGCTTGGGATTTTCAACATTCCTTGCCAACTATGAGTAGTAAGTTTAAAGCTGAAGTCACTGGTTATTTAGACTACACAAATTTATTGATTGGTAAGAGACTGGTTGAAAAGTATGCAAATAAAAATAGTAAAGCTGAATGGGAGTTAACTAATATTCCGAGTTATAAAGAATTAAAATTTGTCTACAATATCAAAGATTATAGTGAGAGAATTCGTTTGCAATTAAAAGGTTATTATGGTGAAAGTGGTAGTGTTTTAGGAAATGTACCAAAGTATAAAACGACTATACAAACATGGAAAGATTTAAAGAACGAATTATTAAATAGTAATAATAAGTATCTTAATGAAAGTTATGTAGGTAAAATAGCTAATGAAATTCCAAATGGAGCTACTCAGCTTGAAACATTGAAGAATGTTGTAGATTATTTTAATAAAAATTTTAAGTGGAATTATTTTCGTTCAATATTTCTAAGTGAAACTCAACGTACAATAGTAGATAAACATACCGGTAATTTGGCAGATTTAAATACTCTTTTTCAAACATTATTAAAAGCAAAAAATATAAAATCTGATTTATTGTTAGTAAGTACAAGACAACATGGTAAATTAATTACTAATTTCCCTTACTTAAATCAATTTGATGCAATAATTAATTTAGTTGAATTAAATGATAAATCGACTTATATTATAAATGCTGCAAATGTTTCGGTGGAACAATTAAGACATCCTTCGATAAATATCTTCAATGATTTAGCATTTAATATGAACACAAAAGAAGATGTTTTTCTTAATCTAAAACCTCAATTATCTTCTTATGAAGCAAATTTTTCGTATACAATTCAAGAGAATAAACAAATTACACAAACAAGAAAAGAAATGTTTGACGGTTATTTCTATAATGAGAATGTAAAAGATAAAAATGACCTAATATACACCTATTTAACTCCAGCTATCAATACAACGTATGATGATACAAATAACAAAGGAATTTTTTATGATAATAATGATGAGAAATATAAGAAAATGACACTGGGTGTGGCGCAAATCAACAATAATAATAGTTTTTATACTGTAGAAAATCCTTTAAAACAGTATCTATCAACTTTTATTTTTGATGAAAAAGATAGAAAAAATAAAATTGAATTTAATTTTCCTTTATATTTTGTGGTTAATTCAAAAGTTAAAATTCCTGAAGGTTTTGAGGTGATTTCTCCATCAGATTTTACCAAAACAGTGAAACCAAATGAAGATTTATTGTATCATCAAAATTTTCTTATAAAAGATAATTCAATACAAATTTTGACACAGCTTTTAGTAAATAAATCTGTTTTCGAAAGTAAAGATTATTCAACATTAAAGAGCTTTTTTGAGTATGCTCAAAAATTATCTCAGCAAGAATTTATTATTAAGAAAAAATAATTCTAATTTAACTTTAAACCCTATTTGTAAATCGTACTTTTGCAGGAATTACAAATTGAAATGAAATTAAAAATTACTTTACTCTTTTTATTTATTGCATTATATACAAATGCGCAATCGAAAGATTTAAAATTCGGAAAAATTTCGGAACAAGAAATTAACTTAACTCAAGTTCCTTTCGAGAAAAATGCAGATGCTGTTATTCTTTCGGAAGAAGGAAAAATGGATTTAACTTCGTCTAATTATTATTTGACTGTAAAACGAAGAATCAAAATACTGACTGATAAAGGACTTGATGAAGCAAATATACAACTGAATTATTACAGCAAGAATAGAAATGAATCTATAAGTGGAATCAAGGGAAGTACAATTAATATTGTAAATGGAGTAGAGCAAATGACTCCGATTGATGAGAAAGAAATTTTTGATGTTTCTCTAAATGAATTGTATGCTGCAAAACGTTTCACTTTTCCAAACGTAAAAGTTGGCTCTATTATCGAATATACTTATATCAAAAGTAGCGAACACAATTTTTCTATTGATGCGTGGAATTTTCAACACGATATACCAACGCTTTCGAGCAAGTTTCGATTAAATAATCAAGCTTATGGTACCTATTCGATTATTACAATTGGTGATGGTTTGAATACAAAGTATAAAGGCAAATCAAGTTCAACAGAATGGTTATTACATAATATCCAAAGTTATAATCAATTAAAATACGTTTATAATCCTGAAGATCAAAGTGAACGTATCAAAATTCAGGCTGCTACTTATCATACAGATGGAGCAAAGAAAACTACGATGAGCGCGTGGAGAGATTTGATTCAAGATATAAATGCACAATATGATTTGTATCGAAATCCTTCTGCAATCAGAGATGTAGCGCAAAATATTCCGAATGGAAAAGATGAGGTCGAAACCTTGAAAAATGTGATTGAATATATTGATTCAAATGTAAAATGGAACAGATTTTATGGAATTATTCCAACGCGTTCAAACAAAACTTTATTGAAAGAAAAGTCTGGTTCTACGGCAGATATGAATCTTTTATTGAATGAAATTTTAACAGCCAAAGGTTTCGAAACTTCGATGGTTATGTTTAGTAGTCGTCATCATGGACAAATTTTGTTTTCTTATCCAATTGTCAATCAATTCAATTCTGTTTTAACGGTTGTGAAATTGAATAATGGCGCTTCAAATATTATTTTAGATGCTTCAAAATTAAACAAAGAGCAAATCGAATTTGGACCTTTAGATGTGTTTAATTATCATGGAATTGTCATCAAAAAAGGTGAAGCTTTTTTTGTAAAGTTGAATCAAAAATTGTCCTATTACGAATCATCATTAAAGTATGATTTTATGAGTAATGGAAATTTAGTTCTCTATCGTAAAGACAAATTCAATGGTTACTTTTATGATGATGATGTAGATGAAAAAAATGTTTTGAATAGATATTTGACTGAATCTTTAGATATACGTTTGGACGAAGAAATTAATGATAAAACAGTTTTTGAAACGGATTCTTACGTTAAAAACTATAAAGCAAAAACTGTAATTCCGAATGCTCCATTTTATACATTTATTAATCCTTTACGCGAATTTTTAAAACAATATACTTTTGAAGATATCAATCGTCAACGTAAAATAGAATTTAACTATCCCTATTTGTTTAATATTCAGGTGAAATCTAAAATTCCAGATGGTTACGAAATGATAATTGATGAAAAATACAAAGCGCATCACAAAACTGAGCTTGGTTTAGAATATTATCAAGAAGCTAAAGTAAAAGATGGACAATTCACGTTAGCGATTCAATTTTTATTACCAGAAGGTGTTTATGAAGCGGATAAATACAATGAATTGAAACAGTTTTTTGAGAAAATAAAAACAGAATCTCTGAAAGAAGTTTTAATGAAAAAGAAATAAACCAAAATCCCGCACTGAATTTTTCAGTGCGGGATTTTGTTTATTATTCAATTACCATCAAATTACAACCTCGCACATCCGAATGATCGAAACGTCCTAAGATTTCAAATTGATTGTGAGATATTTTTTTACCTAAATCATCAGTTGCAATAAAACTAATCGAATTGTAATTTGCCAAATCAATCACATTTACGCCACCTGTTTTTCCTTCTTCAACATACTGGAAAGGATCTTCGGTTTCTCTGATCAAAATTCGCATCCAATTTGGCGATTTAAACGTTAAATCTCCTCGAGAATAACCTTGCGAAAGCAATTCCGTCATTCCATATTCCGAATGAATTTCATTTGTTCCGAAACCATTTTTCAAAATTGAATGCAATTCTTCGCGCGTAATTTCTTTCTTGCGACCTTTCATTCCTCCAGTTTCCATGACAATTGTATGTTGCAAATTCATTTTATAATTTTCGACAAAATCTAATAAAGCAAACGAAACACCAATCAAAATTGCTTTTTTACCCGTTTTTTCGTGGGCGATAAGATTTTCGTACAATTCATCGTGATTATACAAATAGAAACCACTTTTATCGCTACCAGATTTCTCAATCCAATACTCCACCATATCAATTAAAGACGAACCTGTACGTTCCAAATACGAAGGCAAAAGTGCGAAAATAGTGTAATCGGAAAGTGGACCATAAAATTGTTCGAAACATTTTTCTAAACTGTAATGATACAACGCCAAATCCGTAACCAAATGCTTACTTGTCGACATTCCAGTTGTTCCAGAACTTGTAAAAATCTTTTCCACTTCACGATTTCCCGAAATCAATTCAAATTTCTTAAAAAACTGGATCGGTAAAAAAGGAATTTCGTTGGTGTGTTTTACAGTAGAATAATCAACGTTCAAGAAATTTAAGAAGTTTTTGTAGACTTCATTTTCTTGCGCTTGATAACGGAAAACTTCCAATGCAACGTTTTGGAAATCTTCTTCGGATTGAATAGAAAAAATTTGCTTTGAATCAAACATTTTGCAAAATTACAAAATAGAGTAGAAGTGTGCGAAAAATTAATTATTCTTTTGATTTTTATAAATTAAATAGATTATTGAAATAGCCATTCCGAAATAAGAACCATAATAGGCACCTGAATGCATAAACATAGCATTAATATAATTTTTAATATTAATAATATCTATTTCAACTTTAAAAGGCACATTTTCTAGATCAAAAAATAGGATTGCAATAAAATACCCTAAAAGACTTCCAATTAAAGCAAAAGTGAAATTTATAACTATTGAATTAAAGATATATTTTAAATTATTAGATGTTTTTAAAAATAAAAATATTACAGAATATATTAAACCAAAATAAAAACCTAACCAATAAGTACCTAAAAATCCAACAATAGCTGCGTTTATTCTCGGATTAGTAATATTCCATTCTGAAGTTCCAAATTGAAAGAAAAAATATTTTTCAAATAATTCATTAGAGATTGAAAAAGATATTTGATTATGACAAATTCCAAAAAGAATAGCAATTAATGTAGAGAAAATAATAATTAGAATAATTGATAAAATTTTAGAAATTATATTCATATTTAGATAATTTCTTTAAACTTACAAAAATCTACTGATTTTTTAGCTTAACAATTGTTGCATTAGCTTTGTATAGATGATCACCAAGAATTTCGTAATTCTGAATTAAATCTTTGTAGAAAAGCGCACTTGTAGTCAAAAGCTTCTCTTTTTCGATTGTCTTCATCAAATTGGCTTCGGCATCTTTGTAAATTGTATTAATCGTTTTTTCGATAAACTCCGCTTGTTTAATAGAAACTTCTTCTTGTGTTTCGTTCAAATTTTGATTTAAAATACGTGTTGTTTGATCTAAATTGTTTTGAAATTCGACCAAATAGGTTCTCATTTTTGGTGTAAAATAACTATTTGTCATTCTACGACGACGATGAATAGAAGAAATCTTAATCGCAATATCGCCCACACTTTCCAGATGATGACAAAGTGTAATTAGTTGATGAATCGCAATTGTATTTTCGTTTGGTAAATCTAAATCAGCAATTTCATTCAAAAATTCATTGACTTCTCTCTCCAATTGATCACCTTCTTTTTCCAGTTCCAAAATTCGTTCACGAAAAACCAAAATCTTTTCTTCATCACTTTCAGTAATCATTCGCCCAAGCGTATAAATCGTTTGTTTCGTTGTAGAAGCGAGTTTCAGAAGTTTTTTGTTGGCTTCATTTTTATATAGGTCAGAATTTGTTCCGAATGGAATTGCATAAAATTCTAATTTATTGTCTGCTGATTTTACAGAGAAATATTTTTTCTGACAATAGAAAGCTATTTTATTGATAAAAGGCGTAAACAAAATGACCCCGACGAAATTACTAATAGTATCAAAAGTAATCAGTTGAACAGCGATATTTGATGAAATTGTTGTTCCAATAAATTTTAAAACAAAATTTGCAATTAACATAAAAATAAACGCAATTACAATATTGAAAAATGTATGAAATGCTGCGACAACTTTTGTGTATTTATCTCCAATTGCGGCAACTAAATGCGCTGTAAAAGTTGTTCCTATATTTGCTCCCAAAACGATCATTGCAGCTAATTCGATAGGTAAACCTTTGCTCGCTAATAATATTGCAATCGTAATAGATGCAGATGAAAAGTGGACTAAAACCGTTAATAATATTCCGAATAGAATAAATAACAAATTAGTCAAAAAGCCATAATGTGATAAGTGCTGAAAAAATTCTTGTAACTTCTGATGACTTTCGATAGATGGCAAAAAAGTTTTCAGGAAATAAAGCGAAAGGAAAAGTAAGGAAAGCGAAAACAAAATTCCACCTACTTTTCTTTGGTTACGTTTTTTCGATAAATAAAATGGAAAAGCGACCAATATAAGAGGCAATGCAATTTGTACCAAATCGAATTTCATTCCGAAATAGACCAACCACAATGTAAGTGTAGTTCCGATATTTGCGCCTAATATTAAGCCAAATGCTTTTCGCAAATTAATCAATCCAGCATTTACGAATCCCAATATAAACACACTTGCAGCCGACGAAGATTGTATGGCTGTTGTAAAAAGAGTACCTGTAACAATTGTCGAAAAATTGTTTTTGGTTAATTTGTTTAAAGTGCGTTTAAAATTCGATCCAGATAATGCTTGTAAATTTTCGCTTAATAGTTTTATCGCAAAAATGAACAAAGCAATTGCTCCGAAAAGTTGCAAAATTTGTATGATAAGATGCATTAATGATTAATTGACCACAAAAATAGGGACTCTAATGTAAATAGAATATTATCTTTTTTACTTTTATTGAAAAAAAGTTTAATTTTTTTTTGAATTCTAAAATTCTGATTTTCAAAATTGAAGTGATTTTTTCGAAAAAACTTCTACTTTTTTTTGAAAAAACATTTGCGAGATTCGAAAAACTGCCCTAATATTGCACCACGAAAAAGGAACAACACTTCTTTCGAGAAATGAATCTCCTGTTTTCAATTTGAAATATTCAAATAATAATATTTTTGCCGATGTAGCTCAGCTGGCTAGAGCAGCTGATTTGTAATCAGCAGGTCGTGGGTTCGAGTCCCTCTATCGGCTCAGCAAAAATATAGGTCGGGGAGATACTCAAGCGGCCAACGAGGACGGACTGTAAATCCGTTGGGTAACCTTCGCAGGTTCGAATCCTGCTCTCCCCACTAAAAAGCCGATGTAGCTCAGCTGGCTAGAGCAGCTGATTTGTAATCAGCAGGTCGTGGGTTCGAGTCCCTCTATCGGCTCCAAAAAAGTTTATATTTTACTTTTAAAACAAAAATAAAAAATCGCCGATGTAGCTCAGCTGGCTAGAGCAGCTGATTTGTAATCAGCAGGTCGTGGGTTCGAGTCCCTCTATCGGCTCTTCTTTTTTGAAGAATACTTTATTATTAGGCGGGGAGATACTCAAGCGGCCAACGAGGACGGACTGTAAATCCGTTGGGTAACCTTCGCAGGTTCGAATCCTGCTCTCCCCACAATCCATTTTAAATATTTGGAAAGCAAATCATCAAATCTTTTGATGATTTTTTTTATTAATGTGTTCATCATAAAAAAAAGCCCTTTTTAAAGGACTTTTTACTTGATGATGTTCTTAATAATCTCTATTGAATATACATTCGAAATTTTTTGTATAAAACTATTAAAATCTACTGTAGAATGATCGTCGGCATCGTCTGATATTGTTCTGATGATGATAAAAGGAATATCAAACTCGTAACAAACTTGTGCTACTGCAGCGCCTTCCATTTCGACACAAAGTATTTCGGGTAAATTTTGTTGTAATTTTTCTTTCTGAGAATTAGTTGAGAAAAATAAATCTCCAGAACCTATTAAGCCAACATGTAGTTGAGGTTGATGAATATTAAATTTATCCAAATCTTTTTCAGAAATCACATTATGTAAATGTTGCTCTTCTAAAATTTCTAAAATAGCTGTTGTCGCAACTTCTAATTGAGAAGAATCAGCCTCAAAATAAGCTTTTCCTAACATTGGGATTTCGTAAGTAGGAAAAAGAGGTTGAGCATTCATATCATGTTGAATCAAACTTTGTCCTAACACAATATCTCCAATTTTTACATCAGCATGAATTCCACCTGCAACACCTGTAAAAATCAATTCAGAAACGTTAAATTCAAGGATTAAGGTTGTAACCGTAGCAGAGGCAGCAACTTTACCAACACGAGAATAAACGACCACAACTTTTTGATTGTTTAATTTTCCAGTAAAATAACTTCTTCGACCAATTTTATGTTCTTGCTTGTTTGTTAATAAATTGACTACACCGTTTATTTCTTGCGGTATAGCGCCTATTATTCCTATTATTCTTTCGCTCATCTTTCCAATTTGAAAGCGAAGTTACCAATTTATTTTCTGTATTTGTAAACCGAACAATAAATCTCATAAATTAAGATAAATGGCAAACAAATGATAATCAAACATGTATTTAGAAGATTTTTTATCATCTTACAAAAGTAGAGTTTTTTCAGAATATGTTAAAAATCAATTGTGAATTAGTCTTGGCTTGTTGTATTTTTGTAGCATAAAAGTTTGAAATGAAAAAATTATCTATAGCGATTATATGCTGTGCATCAGTAATGCTGATGAATTGTACGAATAAAACAGAAGAAAAACCAGTTGAACAACCTGCTAAATCTGCTGTTACAGTGGAAGAACCAACGGAAATTGTAGAGGGTGTAATTAGAAAATCTGGAGTTGAGTGGACGGCTTATAAAACAACAGAAAAAGTGGCTGTTTCAGGACGTTTTGATGTTGTTTTGGTGAAAGACGCAAAAGAAGATGGAAAAACGCCTCAAGAAGTTTTAGAAGGTGCAAATATTATAGCGACAGTTGCTACATTAAATTCAGATCAAATTGATCGTGATCAAAAATTGAAAGATATTTTGTTCGGAAATATGATCAATACAAGCGAAATCAAAGGTCAATTACATTTCAGAGATGGTAAAACTTTCTTGAATTTAACGTTGAACAACGCTTCTAAAGAATACGAAGTAAAATCGACATTTGAGAACAATGTTTTTACAATTGAAACAGATGTTGATTTGATGGATTTTAACACAGGAAAAGCGATGGAAGCTCTTAATCAGGCTTGTTTCGAATTACACAAAGGTGCAGATGGCGTTTCTAAAACATGGAGCGAAGTACACATCAAAGGTCAAGTAGAATTTAGTGATAGTTTCGGTAAATAATTCAAAAAATAAATAATTAATTTTAAGGCTACAATTTTTTGTAGTCTTAATTTTTATAAATAAATCAGTAAAAAATGAATTGGGTAATTTTACTAATCGCAGGATTGTGCGAAGTCGGTTTCGCATCATGTCTTGGAAAAGCAAAAGAAGCAACCGGAAATGATACGTATTTATGGTATGGTGGTTTTTTATTTTTCTTAACGGTGAGCATGGTTTTGTTGGTAAAAGCAACGCAAACATTACCAATCGGAACGGCTTATGCAGTTTGGACGGGAATTGGAGCGGTCGGAACAGTTTTGGTCGGAATTTTTATTTTTAAAGAACCAGCAAGTTTTTGGCGTGTTTTCTTTTTAACTACTTTAATCTGCTCTATTATTGGATTAAAATTTGTGTCAAATTAACTGAAAATTGTGTTGATTTATGGAGAATTTTAATGTTTTTGATCAAGAGGAATTTATTCAGCAAACTGTCGAGAATAAACGTTTGAAAAAAGATTTGATTCAAACGATTTTTATTCAACATGGTTATTTAATTATTTCTCAAAATGACCAAGAAATTAAACTTAAACAACACGATGTTTTTTTTCCTGAACCTAATAAATCTTACCAAATAATTTCAAAATCATCTGATTTAGAATTGTTGAGTTTAGTCTTAACCAAAAAGATTTTAGATACGTCGATTATCGATTTGAGTGGTTATGAATACAACCAATTTTTTGGCGAAAGTAGAATCAATAATTATCATTTCAATGAAATAGAATTTTCTGCTTTAATCGAACTTTTATTGCAGTTAAAGTTGCGTTTGCAAGAGAAATCGACCAAATTCGTACGCTATTTACAATTCAACTTATTTTATGCGATTGTTTACACAACGTTTAGCGAACTTTCGAAACAACAAACAATTATTGTAAGAAAAGGAACGCGAAAAGATGATATTGTAAAGCGTTTTTTGAATGATTTAAATAAGAGTTATACAGAAAACAGAGATGCAAAATATTATGCAGATAAATTGAATATTACAGTACGATATTTAACTGAATGTTGCAAATCAATAACAGTTAGAACGACAAAAGAATTGATTAGTTCTGTTGTGATTCGCGAATCAAAAGTATTGTTGAGTGAAACAACTAAAACAATCTCTGAAATTTCGAATGAGTTAAACTTTTCTGACCAATATTCATTCGGAAATTTTTTCAAAAAACATCTAAAAATTAGTCCAACTCAATTTAGAAAAAGTTTACAATAACTTCCGTTTTGGACATCTTTAGGCTACTTTTCAAACTTTTTTTAATCTCGATTTTTATCATCTTTGTTACTATCAAAAGGGTCACTATAATTTTATAGTAAAAACAGAGGTGTTTTTTGATGGCGAAAGCTAACAAAAGTGAGTAGAGTATTACTAAAAGTTTATATCACCTCTGTTTTTTCTAAAATAATGTTTTTAAAATTAATAGTTCCGAAAAAGTTTAAAATAGTTCTAAGTTTACTGATATTTGAAAAGAAGTAATCCAAAAACCCCAAATAATTATTTTGACCATTTGACAAAAAATAAAAAGAGAACCTAAAAAAAATTAAGTTCTCTTTTTCTATATTTTATAGATATTTAAGTGGAAATCACCTTTTTTTGAAAGGTGATTTTTTTATGCTTTAAATAATTCATTCAAGTTTATTCCACCGAAGTTTCCTGAACTCATCATCAAAAATACTTTATCTTTTTTATCTAAACTTTCAATATAATCTTGCAATTGTTCACCATTCGTAAACACCAAAATCGAATCGTCTCCAAACGCTTTTTTGATATCTTCTGGCGAAATCATTTCCATACGTTTTATTTCTAACGCTTCTGGGCTATACATCACAATTTTGATATCAGCTTTGTCTAAAGCGCCTTTGTATTGAACCAAAAATTCAGGATTCAAAGACGAATAGGTATGAATTTCTAAACATCCCACAACTGTTTTATCTGTATATTGTTCTTTTACCGCATTGGTCACCGAAGTTACTTTACTTGGCGCATGAGCAAAATCTTTATACGCAACAAAATCAGAAGTACGATTAATTAATTCCAAACGTTTAGACGCACCTTTGAATGATTGAATTGCTTCGTTGAAATCATCATCCATTACACCTAATTGTTTACAAATTGCACGAGCACCTTCTAAATTCATCAAATTATGATTACCAAAGACTTCTAACGGAATTGGACCATCTTCTGTTTCGATAAAAGTGATTCCATTTTCGATAAAATGTTCTGGTAAATGATAAGGAAATTTCTTGATTGCTTTCTCCGTTTCTTCAACAACTTTTACAACCTCTTCGTCCGTTTCGTTGTAAATTAAAGCACCTCCATTCACGATAGATTCTACGAATTTTGAGAATTGCGAAGTGTAATCTGCAAACGTTGGAAAAACATTGATATGATCCCAAGCAATACCTGAAATCAACGCAATATTTGGTTGATACAACAAGAATTTTGAACGACGATCTAAAGCAGATGATAAATATTCGTCACCTTCCATAATCATAAATTCGTTGTCTTCTGTCAATTTTACCATCACATCAAAACCATCCAATTGCGCACCAACCATATAATCAACATCGATATTATGATAATGTAAAACGTGAAGAATCATTGATGTAATCGTCGTTTTTCCATGCGAACCACCAATTACAACACGCGTTTTATCTTTCGATTGTTCGTACAAATATTCTGGATATGAATAGATTTTTAAACCTAATTCTTGCGCACGTAACATTTCAGGATTATCAGCGTGAGCGTGCATTCCCAAAATCACAGCATCTAAATCTGACGTAATTTTTTCTGGAAACCAACCCATTTCTTCTGGTAAAATACCACGTTGATCCAAACGTGTTTTCGAAGGTTCGAAAATTGCGTCATCAGAACCTGTTACTTGATATCCTTTTTCGTGCAAAGCAATCGCCAAATTGTGCATAGCACTACCGCCAATTGCAATAAAATGAACTTTTTTCATTTTGTATGTTGTATTCTTTTAGTCTTTTTTATTTTCTTCGTCGTAGCCCATTTCTTCGAAATCATCAAACTCTTCGTCATCTTCATTCAAATAATCATCCAATGATTTTTCACTATTTTCAGCAAGAATTTCGTCCATTGGTCGAACCTTATTAAACTCTGGCGCTTGCTCAATTGCATTCATAATTTTTTTCATGATAGCATCACTCGAATCATTTTCATAATCGATTTCCAAGGGCTCTTTGAATGTCATTGTCGCATTAATTCCACGTTTTTTGATGCGCAAACCTTTTTTATCAAAAGCTCTACGAAAACCATCAATCACAACTGGAATTACAATTGGTTTATTTTTCTTGATTAGATGCGCAGTTCCACGACGACCAGGCGCAAACGCAGTTGTAGTCCCTTGCGGAAATGTTACGACCCAACCACTTTGCAACGCAATGTCGATATTGTTAATTTCGCTTAAATCAACTTTTCTATTTACATTTTCTCCTTTTGCACGCCACGTTCTTTTTACGGTTACCGCTCCTGTGTAGGCAAATAATTTTGTCAAAAGATTATCTTTCATCGTTTCCTCAGCGGCAACGTAATAAAAGTCAATCTTAGGATTAAGTAAATAAATTGGATTTTTGATGGTATCAATAAAACCATTTTTTACACTACAAAATACATGATACATCGCGAAAACATCAGCAAAATAAGTTTGATGATTCGAAACGAATAATACATTTTGAGCTGGTAAATGAACCAAGTTTTTTGTACCGCTAACTTTTAGTTTATTAAAACCATTATAACGGTTATAGGTAAATGATCCTAATAAGAAAATTAACGTCCTTTTTAGGAAATATAGATGTCCAAATGAATCGCGAAATGCGTTCTTTTTCTTTGCTTTTTGAGACACGAGTTCTTAATTGTTTAAGTTACAAATTTAATACGATTTTTAGATAATCTTTAAATTCTTCTAAAATCATTGCCGTTGCACCCCAAAGAAATTCATCATCACCAATGTTATAACCAGGAATTTCGACAACTTGACCAGAAAATTCTCTCTCAAAAACTTCGTAATCAGCATTCAAAAAAGCTTCCAAATTTAACGGAACAACGTATTGTACCTCACGCTCATCTGGATTGAAATGTGGCTCTCCATGATAAATTCCGATGTAAGGATAAACCAAGAAATTGCTTGGCGGAATATACATTTCGCTCAATTGTCTTACAATCTCAATGTTTTCGTAATCTACACCAAGTTCTTCCACAGTTTCGCGAATAGCAGTTTCGTCAAAACTAATATCTTGTTCTTCAAATTGTCCACCTGGCAAAGAAAACTGATGCGAATGCGCGCCTTCATAAGAAACACGCATGGTTACTGGAAATTCAATTTCTCCTTCTTTGTTTTGATACAATAAAATCATGACAGACGCACTTCTTGGATTGGTACGTTTTACATATTCTAAATCAAATTTTTGACGATATGGAGGTGAAAGCTTTTGGTGCGATTCCCAACTCGGCAATTCTTCAACACTTTCGGCTAATAAATATTTTAATTCTTCTAAATCTAAATACAAAATGGATTGATTTTTAGGGTAATAAAAAAGAGTGAAATTTTTCCTCACTCTTTTTCAAAGATAATTATTTTCGTCGAAGAAAATTCAACCTTTTCGGTAAGGTTTATTAATTATTTAACTTTTAAGATTTAACCTAAATATTTTCCATCGTTTGAATGAAAAACAGAATGTTTTTGAAATTTCACATTATAAGTTTAACTTCGTTAGGTCTAAAAATAATAAAAATGTTTAATAAAAAACTTTTTTACGGAATGATGGTTGGATCGTCAATCCTAGCCACTTCTTGTAGCGAAAAGTCAACAAATAGTATGTGGAACGATAAAAATCCTTTTTTTGAAGTAAGTACATTACCTTATCAAACGGCTGATTTTTCGAAAATTAAAAACGAAGATTTCAAACCTGCTTTGTTGCAAGGAATGGCTGAACAATTAGTCGAAATCAATAAAATTGCTAATAATTCTGAAGCACCAACTTTCGAAAATACATTAGTCGAAATGGAAAAATCTGGTCAATTATTAACACGAGTTAATCATGTTTTTGGATTATTGACTGGAGCAAATACAAACGAAACATTGCAAGCAGTAGAGGAGGAGATGTCGCCTAAATTTGCGGCTCATAGCGATGCAATTTATTTGAATGATAAATTATTTCAACGTGTAAAAACTTTACATGACAATAAAAAATCATTGAATTTAGATAAAGAATCATCTCGTTTGTTAGATGTATATTATCAACGATTTGAATTGGCTGGCGCAAATTTATCTGCTGCACAAAAAGACGAATTGAAAAAATTGAATGGAGAAATAGCTTCTTTGGAAACTAAATTCTCAAATCAATTATTAAAAGGAACAAAATCTGGTGGCGTTACTTTTACGAAAGAAGAATTAGTAGGTTTGAGTGATGCTGATTTAGAGGCTTTCAAACAAGCTGATGGAACATATTTAATCAGTTTATTGAATACAACGCAACAACCTGAGTTGCAAAATATGACTAATGCAGCTTCAAGAAAAAAATTATTTGATGCAGCTTGGATTAGAACAGAGAAAAAAGACGAAAATGATACGCGTGCTACAATTTTAACTTTGGTTAAAAAACGTGCGGAGAAAGCTAAATTATTAGGTTTTGCGAATTATGCAGAATGGAATTTGCAAGATCAAATGGCGCAAAATCCAACAGCAGCAAAAGGGATTTTGAATCAAATGATTCCAGCCGCTACTGCAATGGCACAAAAAGATGCAAAAGAATTTGAAACGTTAGCAAAGAAAGAAAATCCAGCAAATACATTAACAGC
The DNA here is from genome assembly GCF_029840775.1 of Empedobacter sp. GD03865. Classification (NCBI taxonomy): domain Bacteria; kingdom Pseudomonadati; phylum Bacteroidota; class Flavobacteriia; order Flavobacteriales; family Weeksellaceae; genus Empedobacter; species Empedobacter sp. GD03865. Next base: position 24,427 of record NZ_JAOCDF010000030.1, on the reverse strand, counting down.
TGCGGATTGGAACTATTATGCTGAGAAAGTTCGTAAAGAGAAATTTGATATCGACGAAAATGAAATGAAGCCTTATTTCGTTTTAGATTCAGTTGTAGAGAATGGAATTTTCTTTATGGCGAAAGAATTGTACGGAATCTCATTCAAAAAACGTACAGATATTCCAACTTGGCACGAAGATGTAAAAGTTTACGAATTGTTTAATGAAGATGGTTCTCAATTGGGATTATTTTATACCGATTATTTCAAAAGAGATTCTAAACAAGGAGGAGCTTGGATGAGTAATCTTGTAGAGCAATCGCACTTATTTGGAACAAAACCTGTTATTTATAATGTCGGAAACTACACAAAACCTGCAAATGGTCAACCTGCGTTGATTTCGTATGATGATGTGGTGACAACTTTCCACGAATTTGGACATGCGTTGCACGGTTTCTTTGCGAATCAAAAATATCCAACTTTATCTGGAACAAATGTTTCAAGAGATTTTGTAGAGTTTCCATCGCAATTTCACGAACATTATGTAACGGAACCATCTATCCTAAAAAATTATGCGAAGCATTATCAGACAGGAGCTGCGATTCCTGATGCGTTGGTAGAAAAAATGAAAAAAGCATCTAACTTTAATAAAGGTTATACCTTAACAGAATTACTTTCTGCTGCGGCTTTAGATTTGTCTTGGCACACTGTTTCTGTTGATAAAACAATAACAAGTGTAGATGATTTTGAGAAACAAGCCTTAATTGATAACAAAACAAATTTACCACAAGTTCCGCCTCGTTACCGTTCTTCTTATTTTAGCCATATTTTTGGTGGAGGATATGCAGCGGGATATTTTGCATATATCTGGGCAGAAATGTTAGACCATGATGCCTACGAATGGACAATAGAAAATGGAGGAATGTCACGTAAAAATGGTCAAATTTTGAGAGATAAAGTATTTTCTCAAGGGAATTCGGATGATTTGAATGTGATTTACAAAAATTTTAGAGGTAAAAATCCTTCAATTGAACCAATGTTGAAATACCACGGATTGAAATAATCATTCTAAAATATTAACAACTTAAAAATCCAAGACATAGTTCTTGGATTTTTTTCGTTTTATGAATAAATTTGCAACTATTAAAACAAGTATAAATGGGAAGAGCATTTGAATTTAGAAAAGGACGTAAAATGAAACGTTGGGCGGCAATGTCTAAAGCGTTTACTAAAATTGGGAAGGATATCGTAATGGCAGTAAAAGCAGGAGGACCTGATCCGCATTCAAATTCTCATCTTCGCGCGGTAATTCAGAATGCGAAGGCTGTAAATATGCCTAAAGATAATATCGAACGCGCAATCAAAAAAGCATCTGATAAAAATACAGAAAACTATAAGGAAGTTATTTTTGAAGGTTATGGACCTCACGGAATTGCCGTTTTAGTTGAAACTTCTACAAATAACAACAATCGTACAGTAGCTAACGTTCGTTCTTATTTCAGTAAATGTAATGGACAATTAGGAACGCAAGGTTCTGTTGAATTTATGTTTGATCATATCTGTAATTTCAAGATTCAAAAACCTGAAAATCTAGATTTAGAGGAATTAGAATTTGAAATGATTGACTTTGGAGTAGAGGAGATTTTTGAGGATGAAGATGGAATTGTATTAATTGCACCTTTTGAAAATTATGGAACAATCTATAAATCGTTGGAAGAAGGTGGATACGAAATTATTTCGTCAGAATTTGAAAGAATTCCACAAACGACAAAAGAATTAACAGAAGAACAAAAAGCTGACATCGAAAAATTGTTAGAGAAATTTGACGAAGATGAGGACGTAAATAACGTTTATCATACGATGAAAGAAGAGGAAGAAGAGGAAGAAGAGGAAGAATAATCTTTTTTGAAAAGAATAATATGAAAACCGTTTAATTTATTTTAAACGGTTTTTTTTATCTTTAACTATAATTGAATTTTTGAGAATGATAAAAATTTTTACTTTACTTGGTTTGATATTACAATTTGTAGCATTTTGGATGGCTGCGCCAGAAATTCTTGGAGTTGATTGGTTAAGTAAAACCGAAGAAATGATTCGGAAAGCAATTAACCAGTTGCCACAATTAATATTAGCTGTATTAGGAATGGCGATGGGAGTGATGTTTTATCATTCGATGAGTTCTTTTTTTGTATTTATCGTTGTTATAATGATTATAATTTTATTATTGATTTTCTATAAAAAAGTAGAAAAGCTTTTGGACGAAAAAATCTCGAAACCATTGGTTAATAAATTAATCTTGAATGAAACTTTTCGCTTTACTTTATTGAAGTTTGCCGCTTTGTTTTTTACACTTGGTTTTCTTATTCAGATAGCTTTGGTAGTTATTGTATAATTTTTTTTTTAAAAAATATTTATTTGATACTGAATAAACTATGTTTTTGTATTAAAAAAACTTTAAATTAAGGTTTGCAAATTCGAAAAAGCGTTCTATATTTGCACTCGCAATACCGCAATAGACTGCGTTATTGGAGAGTTGGCAGAGTGGTCGAATGCGGCAGTCTTGAAAACTGTTGAGGGTCACACCTCCGGGGGTTCGAATCCCTCACTCTCCGCGAAAAGCTTGAACATTTGTTCAAGCTTTTTTTGTTTTATAAAATTTTAATCAAAATAAAAGGCCAGATTAATCTGACCTTATAATAGAAGTATTTATTTTTCTAAATCTTTATATACTTTTCGAATAATTCCGTCCGAAAGTCCAATTTTCGGAACATGAATTTTCTTTGCATGCGACCATTTTAGCACATTATTATAAATTTCTAATGCATAAACCACAACATCAGCACGATCGGGCTTCATATTGAAATTCTGCATACGTTCTTCCGCAGTCATTGTTTGTAAAATTTGATAATGTTTTTTTACATACATGCTACTCAAAGGCATTCCCAGTTTTACGCCTGAATATTTGTATACATGGTTAATATTTCCACCAGAACCAATTAATTCGACTTCATCATCACCAATGTTTTCGTGAATCCATTGTTTCATTTCGTTAAAAGTATTTGGTGAAACTTTATTTTCCAACAAACGTACAGTTCCTACTTCAAAGGATTTTGACGTAAAAACCTTATTATCTTTTAATAACGTTAATTCGGTACTACCACCACCAACATCTACATACAAATAGATTTTTTCGTCTTGTATAAAATCACCTAATTCCGTATTAAAAAGTAATTCAGCTTCGGTTTTTCCATCTATAATCTCGATGTTAATTCTAGATTTTTTCATCACTTTTTTTACAACATCTTTTCCATTTTTTGCTTCGCGCATGGCAGAAGTTGCATAAGCTTTATAAATTTCAACATCATAAACCTTCATCATTAATGCATAAGACAACATAGCATCACAGATACGATTTATATTTGTTTCGGAAATTTGTCCATCAATAAAAACGTCGTGTCCCAAACGAATTGGCATTCTCACAATACTGGTTTTATTAAAAATTGGCGCACGACCTTCTTCTTCGTAAACATAATTAATCAACAATCGCATGGCGTTAGATCCAATATCTATTGCTCCTAATTTTCTAATCTTCATTTTCTTGTTCGTTTAATTTTTTAAAATATTCGTATGTCGTAAACTGAGAGCGGTTTGGTTTTTTATTGTTTCGTTTGTATTCTAAAGAAGATTCAGCCGTTATTTGGCGACCTTTTACATTATCTTCAAAACTCAAATTAAATGTATCCATAACGATTTTTTTGAATTTATGATCGTAAATCGGGCACGCAACTTCCACACGATTATCCAAATTACGTTCCATCATATCTGCCGAGGAAATATAAACTTTGTCATCGCCCGCATTCTTAAACCAATACACACGTGGATGTTCCAAAAATTTATCAATAACGCTGACACATTCAATATTTTCGGAAAGATTTTTAACTCCAGGAATCAAACAATTAATTCCACGCACAACCAAACGAACTTTTACTCCTTTTTGAGAAGCTTTATACAATAAATCAATGATTTGTTTGTCGCTTAAACTGTTCAGTTTCATGTTAATTTCTGCAGGTAAACCAGCTTGATGATTTTTGATTTCTCGTTTAATCATCTTGACAATTTTTTTACGCGTTCCATAAGGTGAAACCAGTAAATGATTGTACGTTAAGTTCAAGTAATTAGCTCCAAAAAATTTAAAAATCTGTTCAACATCCTTTGTTATTCCCGGATTAGTTGTGAAATATGTATAATCTGTATAAATTTTTGCTGTTCCTGCATGAAAATTTCCTGTACTGATAAACACATATTTCTGTGCCAACATTCCTTCTGGTTTACGTTCGATATAACCAATTTTTGAATGTACTTTCAGTCCCGGAACTCCAAAAATAACATTCACACCAGCTTCTTGCAATTTTTTCGACCACATCGCATTATTGGATTCATCAAATCGCGCACGAAGTTCCAAAACAGCTGTTACTTCTTTTCCGTTCATCGCCGCGTTTATCAACGAGTGCATTACTTGCGAATCTTTTGCAACACGATAAATAGTAATTTTTATTTTGGTTACTTTCGGATCAATTGCGGCTTCACGAAGAAATTTTAACAACAAAGAATAATCATGATAAGGCGCCATCATCATTTCCTCATTTTCCGTAAAAGCTTGAAAATAACTGTTATATTCAAAAGGTTTTTTCTGAATAATTGGCTTTATTTTTTCATACGTTAAATTAGGAATATCAAAACTTGGAAAGCTCATCAAATCTCGTTTGTTGTGATATTTTCCACCAGGGTTGATACTATCATATTCGTCTAATCGTAATTTTTTTAAGAAAAATTTCAACGTATCTGGTGCAATTTCAGCATCATAAACTAATCGGACAGGAACTCCTTTTTTACGATTTTCTAAACTATTAATGACTTTTTCTAATAAACTATGTTCCAAATCATTATCAAAATCAAGTTCGCTATCTCGCGTAATTTTGATGGAATGAGCTTCAATTGTTTCAAAATCAAACATTTTGAAAATATCTTTCAAATGAAAACGAATAATATCTTCCAAATACATGACATAGGTATTTTGATCATACTTTGGAAGCACAATAAAACGCGAAAATAAATGCGTTGGAACAATCAAAAGTGCATATTGAATTTTATCTTTTAATTGCATTTTTACCGCTAAATAGAACGACCCATCGCGTAAAGGTGGCGCTTTTTTGATGTCATCTAAAATAAAAACTCCAACTGTATGAATAAATTCGCTGTAAAAATATTCGGAAATAAATTCTAAATAATTCTCAGGAATTGATTTATCATCAATCACAAAAATATTGTAATTCTCTAATTCTTTGAATAATTGATTATGCAAATCATCGTACTGAACGCGCTGTTGACGCACAATTTCATTGATTTCATCGATCAATTCTTCGTCCGTTTGATCTGGCACAATATTTTGATAAACGATTTCTACATCTTTGAACTGTATCGAGCGTAAAATTGTAGAATATCGAACCGAATAAAATTCATCTAAATTGTTCGAATAAATTCCTAAAAAACGAATTCGTTCTAACAACGGAACTGTTTCGTCAGAAGCTTCTTGCAACACGCGCGCATTGAACGAAAGCCAACTGATTTCGCGGTTTATATATTTTTTCATTTAATTTCTTTAGGTAAAATTATTTTTATGGTTTTTCCTTTTTCTATTGATTTCCAATTATCCGAATCAAACTGTATCCAGACAAATCCAGAAGTCGAAAGATTGTAAATCATTTCATTTCCCAACTGATTGGTAATATCTGTAAACGCAGGATTATGTCCAAAAATAAGAACATTTTGCAATTCATTATCCAAATTTCTAATCCATTTGTCTAATAAATAATGCGAAAAAGTATACAAATCATCTTCGATATGAATGGTTTGATTAGGAAATAAAATAGGTTTGACAAGTAGAGAAGTTTCTTTTGCTCGAACTGCTTTGCTCGAAAATATTTGATCAAATTTCAATTCAAAATTTTGATGAATATAATTTGCTACTTTCTTCGTTTTGAATTCACCAATCTCTGTGATAGAACGAAATTGATCTGAAACATTTTCGTTCCATTTACTTTTTGCATGACGCATTAAAAACAAATTTTTCATAACGCAACGAGTTTAAAAAGAAAAAGTAGTTAAATCTAATCATTATCTAATGAAAAGACTTAACTACTGTTGTATTTTTTTTAGGATTATTTTCTAAAGATTACCTTCGTAATTCTTAAAATCATTTTTTACCCAATCTGGCAATTCCATCGATTTTTTCTCTTCCATATCGTACATTACTTGTGTACTTTTTCCGATACAATGAATAACATCTTCACCATTTTCGCTTTTACTTGTGACAATATATTCAAAATCGAAACTCTTATTTCCTAATTTTGTAACTCGTACACCAATACGAGGTTCTATCGCATTTGGACGTAATTCTTTTTGGTAACTCGCTTCCATATGTGCAATGACAAACATGTGTCGCGTCCATTGCCATTTTTTGCTCGAAGCCATCATATAATAGGCTCTACCGATCTGGAAATACTCGAAATAAAATACATTATTTACATGACCAATTGGATCAAAATCGCTCCAACGTGGTTCTAAAGGTTTAAAGAATTTAAAGTTTTCTATACTCATTTTTAATTGGTTTTTAATAATAATTAATCTTCAGGATTTGGATCAATAAATTCGTATTTGTACAATTTGACTAACCAAAAGAATACTGAAAATAAGATAGGTCCAAATATAATTCCGATAAATCCGAATAGATTTAAACCAACGATTACTCCAAAAATAGTAATTAATGGATGAACATCTGCCATTTTTTTTTGTAAAACTAAACGGATTAAATTATCTGAAAGCCCAACAATTACAAAGCAATAAATTAATAATCCAACCGCTGATCCAGTTTCACCTTTTGCAAGTAAAAATAGTCCAAGAGGTACATAAATAAGTGCGGCACCAACGACAGGCAACATTGCAGCAAAAATGGTTAAAATAAACCAAGTAAACGCATCATCTACACCAAATATAAGATATCCAATGTAGGCAATTATTGCTTGTAGAAAGGCTGTTAATGGCATTCCGACAGCATTTGAAATAACTAAATCTTTCAAATCTTTGTTCATTTTGACTAAATTACTTGTTTTAAGCGGAATTGTTCTGTAAAACCAATTTTCAAGTTTTTGATGGTTCATCAACATAAAATACAAAATAAGGAAAGCAACACCCAACTGAACTGTCATATCCATTGAAGCATTCAGTGTTTTTTCTAATAATTTACCTCCAACTTGTGTTATTTTTTCAATGTTTGTTGGACTAAACACATCGATATGAAATTTGGTTTGCAACATTTGAATAATTTTATTGACATCTGTTTTAATTTGAGCTGTGTCATTTAATAGCACCATTACTTTATTCGTTAACATTTGAATTAATAAATAAAGAGGTCCAATAATCAAAATCGCGCTACTAATCATTAAGATAATTACACTTGCTAATTTGTTCCATTTTTTTACTTTCACTAGCCATTGCAAAGGATTTAAAAGCAAAACATACAAACACAAAGCACCGAGAAGTCCAGGGAAAAATGCTAAAAGATTTTTGGTAATTAATCCAAAAACTAAAAGTATTATTGCAATAAATGCTAACTGTAACAAGACATTGTTAGAAAGATAGTGTTTATTAGAGTTCATAGGTAATTTATTTGTTTAATAACAGTTGTTGATATTTCGTTATCAAATTCAATGCTAAAAATAGTTAATTTCTATAAACTTTTCTATTTTTAGACGTTGAATAAAATTTTACACATGAAAAAAATAGTTGGTTTAATCTTATCCGTTTTGACGATGACGACATATGCACAAACGAAACAAGACAAAGTTGTTTTGGTAATTCATGGTGGTGCTGGTACAATTTTGAAAAAAAATATGACACCCGAAAAGGAAAAAGCGTATCGAGATGCTTTAGCTGAATCTTTGACAAAAGGTTATGAAGTCATCAAACAAGGTGGCGAAAGTGAAAATGCGGTGATAGAGGCCATAAAAGTAATGGAAAATTCGCCTTTGTTTAATGCAGGAAAAGGAGCAGTTTTTACACATGAAGGGAAGAATGAATTAGACGCTTCGTTGATGATCGGAAATACAATGCAAGCTGGAGCTGTGGCTGGAGTTACAACGATTAAAAACCCTATTTTAGCAGCAAAAGCTGTTTTACAAAATTCTGCTCATGTAATGATGGTTGGAAAAGGAGCAGAAGAATTTGCTCAAAATCAAGGTTTAGAAATTGTTGATCCAAGTTATTTCAAAACGGAAGAACGCTGGAATTCTCTTCAAAAAGTTTTGGAAAAAGACAAAGAAAAAATGGAATTAGACCACGATGCTAAAACACATGCGTATGTTCCTTTCAATTTTGTTGACGAAAAATTTGGTACTGTTGGAGCAGTTGCTTTGGACAATAAAGGTCATATCTCGGCAGGAACTTCGACTGGTGGAATGACAAATAAACGTTTTGGTCGAGTAGGCGATTCGCCAATTATTGGTGCTGGAACGTATGCAAATAGCGAAGTTGGTGTTTCAAGTACAGGTTGGGGCGAATATTTTATAAAAGCTGTTGCGGCATATGATGTTGCGGCTTTGATGAATTACAAGAAACTTTCTTCGAAAAAAGCTGGTGAAGAAGTTATTAAGAAAATTGGTGATTTAGGAGGCGATGGCGGAATGATTATTTTAGATAAAAATGGTCAAGCAAGTTTTCCTTTTAACACTGCCGGAATGTATCGCGGAAGTATTACACAATCAGGTAAGATAACTATCGAAATTTATCAATAAATTTGGAACACATTTTAAAATAAAGATATACAATACATGATAAAACAAATTTTACTTACAGCCACTGTTGTTCTTGCAAATTTTGCAACAGCGCAAGTAACCTCTATGATTAATGATAAAAATGTAGATGCTTCGACAAAAGTATATGGAATGGCTCCTTTAAGCGATGAAACAAAGGCTTATGAGAAGTTTAATTTTATGTTAGAAAATGCTGCGGCTATACAATTAGGAAAACCAATTTTGGAGTATGGATATCAATCATCTACTTTTCAAGCACAAGATAATGGAGTAATGATTTATATGGTAAAAGATAAGAAAATTGTCGATCAATGGTTGGTAAATCCTGCCTTCTACAATGTTTTTCATGACGGAATTCCGTATTCTTATGATACCGATAAATTAGCTGTTCTTGCTGATAAATATCCGTTGATTTATAAAGAAGAAAAACGTCAATATAAAACTGAAAAAGAATACCAAAAACAGCGTCCAGCCTTGTTTGCTGATCCTTATAATTTGATTATTACAGAACCAGATTTTACATACGAAGGATATTTTGATGTGCAATTTCCACAAAACGAACAATTCAAAAATTCTGAAGCTGCTATAGCTTATTTAAAACCAATTGTAGAGAAATTGACAAAAAAGAAATTTGATATTAATTATACAATTACTGAAAAAAATATTTTAGATCGTACACAATTTACAATAACAGTTGCAGGAGAAGAAAATATCTACAAAAAAATAAAATTAGATAATCTGCAAAAAGGAGATTGGCAATCATTAAGTTATGAAGCTTCGATTTTCCGAAAAGCGAATTAATAGAAAGAAAAGGTTTTTGAAATAATCAAGAACCTTTTTTTTATCCACAAAGATTCGTAATTTGACTTTTTAACCCAAAGAAATATGAATTCTAACTTCTATAAAATATTACAACACTCAAAAGAAAATCAATCAATTATTGCCGTTTACAATGATCCAGAAGGAGACAATTTTTGGGCTGGATATATTTTAGATTTTAATGACGAATTTTTTACGATGCAACACATTTCGAAATATGGTAAAAAAGATGGAATTTTAATCGAACCTTATTTTAAAATTAGTCGAATAGATGTTGATGATTACTGCAAATGTCTCAATTATTTGAAAGAACATCACACCGATTTGGATCAAGAAAATCCAATCACATTTAATGCAACAGCAGAAGAAAATTGGGTTCGTCAAATTTTAGGCGAAATAAATGATCAAACCGAATATGTATCACGTATTCAATTAAATAACAATAGTCGTTTTGCAGGTTTTATTCGGAATTTAACTGAAGATGATTTCGAGTTAAAATGTATTGGTTCGGAAGGAACGGACGAAGGCTCTTTGTATTTTCAGATTGATGATGTTTCGTCGATTCGTGTCAATGATTTAGAAGCTCGCAGAAGGTTATTTTTTTATAATTATCGTCGTTCTATCGACTTTTTTGATGAATAATCGAGAGATATTAAATAAAAAAAATCCAACTCAAAACGAGTTGGATTTTTTTGATACTATGTGTTTAATCTTATCCATTTACAGCTTCAACGTTGTCTACAACATCAGGCATCATTTGTTTTAAAATACCTTCGATACCATTTTTAAGCGTTGCTGTAGAAGATGGACAACCAGAACAAGCACCTTGTAATAACATTTTTGCTGTTCGCGTTTCTTCATCAAATTCAATTAATTCGATATTTCCACCATCATTTGCAACTGCTGGTTGAACATATTCGTCTAAAATAGCTTTGATTTGTTGCTCAACAGAAGAAAACTCTTCAGCAGGTTTTACCACAACATGCTCAGGAGCTTCTGTTGTGAATTCATAAAATTCATCAAAAACAGGACCTCCAGCTTGTAAATAATTCGTAATAAACGAACGAACATCCATCGCCCAAAGTGACCAATCTTCTGTTTCGTTTTTCGTTAAAGAAACATAATTATCAACAATAAAAACTTCTTCAACAAAAGGATATTCTTTGTAAATCGCAACAGCTAATGGAACTCCAGCAGCTTTTTCTCTCGATTTTATCTCGATGATTTCTGGCGCTAACATAGAATTTGAAACGAATTTCATCGCAGCAGGATTAGGCGTCATTTCTGCATAAATAGAAATAGGAGCCTTTTTCATTGGTGCTAAAATTGCATTTTCTTCTAAATGTTCATTGATAATTTCTTTCAAATCTTCTGTAACATCAGCCCAATCAACAGCATCTATTTTTTCTATCGCAACAAAATTCGCTGTGATAAATATTTTTTGAATAAATGGTATAGTCAATAAAACTTGCGCTAAAGGAGATTCGGTAGCTGTAGATTCTTTATCGAATTCCACGCCACCTTGTGTTAAAGTCTCGTCACAAACGAACTTCATCACATTATTATTTGGTGTAATTTCTTCGTATACTCTCATAGTTCTACAAAAATACGCTATAAAAATGTATCTTTATCATTAGAATTATAGATTTTGTTATGGCAATAATTAAAGAATTAAATGGGCATACACCAAAGTTCGGTGAAAACTGCTTTTTAGCGGATAATGCTGTGGTTGTAGGAGAGGTAGAAATGGGAGATGATTGCTCAATTTGGTTTTCAGCAGTTGTGCGTGGAGATGTACATTATATCAAAATGGGGAATAAAGTAAATATTCAGGATAACGCAACAATACATGCGACGTATCAAAAATCGCCAACAACAATTGGAAATAACGTTTCGATAGGGCATAATGCTATTGTACATGGTTGTACAATATACGATAATGTTTTGGTTGGAATGGGCGCAATTGTGATGGATGATTGCATTGTTGAATCTAATTCTTTGATTGCTGCTGGTGCAATTTTAACCAAAGGAACGCATGTAAAAGAAGGAGAATTATGGGCTGGAATTCCAGCGAAAAAAATTAAAGATGTTCCAAAAGAATTGAAAGAAGGCGAAATAGAAAGAATCGCCAATAATTATTTGATGTATAGTAGTTGGTATAAATAAAAGAAAGCTCAGTCTGTAACTGAGCTTTTATTTTCTACTTCCAGAAATTCCAAACTTTACCATCAAAAAAGGCAATTGTTTTGGATAAGGAGAAATAATATCATTGACAACATGTCTATACGAGGTAAAACTATTCAATTGTTGTTATCATTTCCAGATTGTGGAACATATTGCGAATCAATTCTGGTTGTAGATTTTCCAAAATCTTCATTAAATATTACCTTTGTTGTTTAAGGTTTAACAAAACTTATACTAAGGAAAATAAAAACATTGAAAAAAGTATATTATTAATCATAATTAATCCAGACAAAAAAAATAAAATGCAGTTTTGTAACAAATTTTTATAAAGAATGTTGAAATGTTTCTAGTAATCAAATAATTACGTTTTTAGTTGCTTGTTAAATGTTTATTAAGTAAATAAAATATTATTAAACAATACGATATGGTAAAGCAGTTAACTTATGATGATTTTGGACATACGCTTCATCATAATCAAATTCAATCGGTTGATGGTAATTATCTTGTTTTTGATAGACGAAATGATGATACAAAAATTGGAGAAACTTCTTCCATTTGTTTACTTCATACGAGAACTTACGAATCCGAAATTATTTATACAACAAATAATCAAACAGAGTTTGGTCCTGGAGTAGGTGCAGCCTCTTTTTCACAAATTGAGAATAAAGTTATTTTTATTCATGGTATTCGAAATGCGAATCAAGCAAATCCGTATTCGGCAACAAGAAGGACAGGTGTCGCAATTGATTTAGAATTTCCAAATCAGCCTATTTTTATGGATGCTCGAAATATAAATTTTCCCTTTACAAATGGTGCTTTGCGTGGAGGAACACATTCGCATTCGTGGCAAAAAGAGAAGAATTGGATTAGTTTTACTTACAACGATTATGTCTTGGAACAAGAATCCAAACACAATTCTAGTATAAAAGATCAGCGAGTGGTTGGAATGATGTTTCCCAAAAAAGTTGAGGTTGATTTTGATGAAACATTAGAAAATAATTTTGGAGAAATGTTTTCAATTATCGTTTCGAAAGTAGTGACAAATCCGACAAATGGAAGTGATGAAATCGAAAAAGCTTTTGATGAATGTTGGATTAACTCAACAAATAATATTGCTTTTCAAGGTCATGTTCGTGATGAAAAAGGGAATTTGAAAACAGAAATTTTTGTTGCTGAAATTCCAGATGAAATAAGTTTTGATGAAAAAGATAATTTAAAAGGTAGTTTAACAACTTTGCCAGATATACCAAGTTGTATTTCGCAGAAACGAATCACTTTTACTCAAAATGGAATTAGTAATTTTAGACATTGGTTACGTTCTTCCCCAGACGGAAAAATCATCTATTTTTTGATGGAAGATGAATTTGATAAAACGCAATTATTTGGTGTAAATTTAGTTTCGAATGAAATTATTCAATATTCTTTTTTAGAAAATTCGATTACCTCTCCATTCAATCTTTCACCAAACGGAAAATATGCTATTTATTTTGTTAACGATAAAATATATCTAAATGATTTAACCGAAAAAAAATCTAAACAAATCTATCAAGTTCAAAAAATCAATAATGAATTAACGGGAATTCCGCATTTTTCTAACGATGGAAAAAAAATCTATTTTAATCAATTTGTTTCAAATAATTTCAATGAAAAGTTTATTCAAATCTTCGAATTAGAGTTATAAAACAAAATTGAAATATGTTAAAGTTCAAAGTTTTCTAAAAAATATTTGTCCCTTATAAAAAATATTTCTAATTTTAGTACAGATACTTAACCGAACCTAAGGTCTATGCTCTTATTCGAGTCTAACCAATGGGAATAAGAACTAAAAAAAACCTCCAATTTGGAGGTTTTTTTTATGATTTTATTAGTTTTACTTCATACAAATCCTTGCGTCTATCTTTCATCGTTTTTACAGTTCCATACTCATGCAATTCTTTTAGAAGATAAAGATCAACATCAGAAATCAGTACCATTTCAGTATTCGGAGTTGCTTCTGCTTTGACTCCATTGTTTGGAAAAGAAAAGTCTGAAGGAGTGAAAACTGCCGATTGCGAATATTGAATATCCATATTATTTACGCGTGGTAAATTCCCTACAGAACCCGCAATAGCCACATAACACTCATTTTCAATCGCTCGCGCTTGTGCACAACTACGTACTCGTGTATAACCATTTTGCGTATCAGTCATAAACGGAACAAATAAAATTTCCATTCCTTGATCAGCTAAAATACGGCTCAATTCAGGGAATTCAACATCATAACAAATCAGCAAACCTACTTTTCCACAGTCGGTATCAAAAACTTTTATTTCGTCACCACCATTCAATGCGTAATATTTGAACTCATTTGGTGTAATGTGTATTTTACTATACGAATCTAATTTCCCCGAACGATGACATAAAAATGACGTATTATATAGTTTTCCTTCCTTTAGATGAGGCATAGATCCTGAAATAATATTGACATTATATGTAATTGCAAATTCTTGAATTTTCTTCACAATATCGTCCGTCATCGTTGCTAATTGATGCATCGCTTCAATCTCTTTCAAATGATTATATGGACTCATCAACGGCGAATTGAAAAATTCTGGAAACATAATAAAATCAGAGCCATAATCGCTTACCGCACTTACGAAAAACTCAATTTGATCATAAAAATCTTGTAAACCATTAAATAAACGCATTTGCCATTGCACCAAACCAAGACGAATAGTACGTTTTGTCGGTGAATTAGATTTCAATTCAGGTTCGTAATAGATATTATTCCATTCTAATAAAGTGGCGTATTCTAAGGATTCTTTATCATCTTTCAGATAATTTTTCAAGATTTTTTTAACATTAAAATCATTCGAAATCTGAAAAGCTAAAGTTGAATCATAAATTTCTTTACTTTTTACTTTTTCTATATATTGTCTAGGAGATAATTCTTGCGAATATTTATGATAATTTGGAATACGACCTCCTGCAACAATTGATTTTAGATTCATTTCTTCACAAAGCGCTTTACGTTCGTCATATAAACGTCTTCCCAAGCGCAATTGACGATAATTTGGATGAACAAAAACTTCAATTCCATACATTACATCACCTTCTGGATCATGTTTTAAAAATTTACCATTAGATGTTATCGTATCATAATTCGATTCGATATTCGTTTTTTTCGAATTAACCACAATACTCAATGCCGAAGCAACAACTTTTCCATCCACTTCAACACAAAGTTGACCTTGCGGAAAAATAGCTAATAATTCTTTAATTTCGTCGACAGTCCAAGTTCCAAGCTGATTGTGATAGGCTTCTTTTGTAGATTCAGTCAAATCACTATAATCTTCAAGAGTCAAATTTCTGACCTGAATATTCATTTTATTTAGATTTAGATTATGTTTGAATTTAGCAAATATTAATCCAATAAACAATTTTAAAAAATAAATTTAGACCTATCTTCGTATAGACTAATAAGCATGAAATGAAAGATGTAAAAATAGAGTTTAGAAAGCCTATTTATCCTGTGAGTGACGAATTGAATCATTATTTAGAGAAATATCATCGCACAACAAAAGCGAGTATAGAATATGATGATTTGATGCGTTTTTCGGGTTGTGTAGCGTTGGAAGATAAGGAAGGAAATGATACGCATTGGTTAGGTGTTTATTATACAGACTCGGAACATCAGGAAATACAAGATAGCCTAAACAGAATTTATACTTACTTACATTCAGACGGAGATGAGGAGTCTTTGCCTTATCTTGTTGTTGATTCTATTGATTATTGTACATTCGGAAATTCGAAACCTTTTCGTATTCGGGTTCGTAATATTTTGAATGATAATTATACCAATTTTTACATTAAAAAAGCAGATGCTTCGCGTATTTATGGTTTAGAATTAGAAGATATTTTGTCTCCACATCGAATCAATTTTTTGGTCTACAAAAATACATTGATTGAAGAGCATATTTTAGGAATTCCAGGTGATGTTTTTATCAAAAATTATTTGGATAAATGTAATGATTTAGAGAAAAATCAGATTGCAAAAGAGTTTGTAAAGTTCAATGAACGCTGTTTTATAGGTCTTTTGGGTGATATGCGTTCGTATAATTATGTGGTGATTCCAATTCACGATTTTGATCAAGTTATCTATAGAATTCGACCAATTGATTTCGATCAACAATGCTATGAAGGAAATTTAAAAATTTATCGACCACAGTATTTTAAAGAAAATAAAATTATGGTTGATTTGGTGAATAATCGCTTGAAACCAAATTCTGTCGATCAATATAGAAAAGAAGTAAAATCCTTGATTTCGAAAAGAATTTCGAATAGTTCGAAACGTTTTCGTGATTTAATGAAAATCATGAAAAATGATCATATTTCTAAACCAGAAAATGTTGCACAATTACGAACTGGTTTTGCAAAGTTTTATAAAGATCAATCTTACGAAAATTGTGAAAGAATGGGTGAAGTTCTATATAAAGCAATTGCGAATAGTTTGGAACAGATAAAATAAGAAAAGCTTCTCAAAAATAGAGAAGCTTTCTTTTTTTATATAATTTAGAAATTAGTTTTTTAATAACTGCTTTCTGAAACGTAAAGCAACTAAACCTGCTCCAATTACCAATAAAGGAAAATAATCATTTATTGGAGTTGGATCTGGATCTGTACTAGGACCATTTGGATCATCTGTATTATCAGCTTTTTGAGTAGTGTTATTACTTTCAAAAAAACGAATTCCACCTTCTTCAGTATTTGCAAAAGTCACAGTAGACATCAAACAAAATAATAAAGTTATTTTTTTTATATTTTTCATACGTTAATTATTTTAAAATTACTTTTCTAGATTCAATTGTACCATTTGTATTCTCTACAACAACTACAACAACTTGAGGATTTACATTCAAATTGATTACATAATTTTTTGTATTTATGTTTTGAATATTTTGTAACTGTCTTCCTGAAATATCAACTAATTTTATTGATTTAATTGATTCTTTAGATGAAATTGTAATCTGTTTATTTTGAGCATAAACTACCAATCCTTTTTTAGACAAATCATTCGTAGATAATGTTTTATTTTGATAGTTTATAGAGAAACGATCATTAATTTCTCCTGCTTCTGTATCAAAAGAATAAGATTTTAATTCGTTTAAATTAAATACTTTATCTAATTTTTTGTCTACCAAATAGATATTTTGATTTTCGAAAACACCTTCAAATTGTTCTAAATTAATTTGATAAGTTCCTGCTTTTTTAACATTGAAAGTTAAATCAAAAGAATCTTCGTTATTGAAATCTCCACGTCCTTGAATTACAAATAAATCATTGTTCAAAACAGAATATAATCCTTCAGCTTTATTGTCAAATGGTTGAGCATCAAAATTTTGATCAAATTTATTTGTCGATCCCATTCCATAACCAATTAAAGAAGTATTCAATTTAGTTTGATCTGCTGATAAACTTAACCAATATCTATCTTTTTGACCTTTGTAATAAACTGGACCATTAGCTGAGGTACGCATCGCATTATTAAGCACTAAATTACCAGCGTTTGCTACTTTTACTATAAATCCTTGTGCAATGTCAATATTAGGTGAAGTCATAGCTGGATCATTCCATCCTATTCCATTGTAAATAGCCCAGTTAGAACCTTGATATGCTCCATTTACAATTGGTTTAGAATGCGTCCAAACATAAACAGAGTTTACTCCTACTGATGTATTAGCAGCAATTAAAGCATCTAAACTAAGTGGTGACGCGTAAGGATTTCCTACTGCATTATTTCCTTTAGATGTTTTAGTTACAGGAATCGTTACTTCTCCATTAAATAATTGACCTCTGAATGAACTTTCAAATACCTGAGCATCGCCTTCTCCGTAGTTGTTATAATTATTAGGAGCTCTAAAAGAAATTAATTCTCCTGCTTTAAAATTATCTGCAGCTGTTACATTCTCTGTCCAATCATTTGTTGACTCTAAAAATCTTGCAAAACGATTTGTTAAAGTATTTGGAGAAATTTCGAAAATATTTTGATTAATAACTGGTGAAGACCACATTAAATTTTCTAAACGGTAAATAGGTGTTGATGATCTATCAAACATTGCAGGACCAACATTTACTGCGCTATTATTCTTTTGAATCAAATAAGCACCGTGACTAAATCTAAATGTTACATCATTTTGATTAACAACTTCATTTTCTACAGTAATTGTAATTCCTGCAGGAATAATCATATCTCTCTCAACTGTTAATTTCTTAGCAGAAAAACTTTCTGTTGGAGTTGCATGTAAAATAACTTCTTTTGTAAGGTCCGGCGTTCCATTAGACCAAGCTGTACCATCCCAAGTTGTAGAGTTTGAAGGTAATAATTTGTATAGTTGTAACGTTTTGTATTCATTACCACCAAGATTAGTTATTGCATATGCTCCGAATACATCTGTTGTTCTATAAATAATACCTCTGTCTGTTGAATTTACATTTCTTAATAAAAATCCTTCATTTGAGAATGAAGCACTCCATTTTGAATTGTCTGTAGAAGGTTCTTTGATTAATGAAAAATTAGTACTTGTAGTATAATTAATATAACTTCCAATTTCTTCATTAGAGATTGCTAATCCGTTATTTACATTATCTATTTTCCATACAATAGATAATGATGGATTTATTATTCTATTATTTTCTGTTGTAATATTTTGAACACCAAATTTACCAGAGTTTAATGTATTATTCATTGCTTTATTTTCGTATGAAAACACATAATATCCATTTGTAACTTCTTCTAAATTATTAATTTTAACAAATGTACCTTCTCCATTATATGTAATTACATTAGGATCATTTGATTTTACATTAAAAGTCGTCGTATAATCATTAAAATTATTATCTCCTACTGCTGTAGCGGTAATTGTTGTAGAACCTATACCATCAAAAGATAATGTATTTCCATTTGCAGAAACAATAGAATTATCTGCAGATGTATATACTATATTTTGCCCTTGATCTGTTTGATTTGGTAATTCTGTAAAAGTAGTTCCTTGGTTTTGAGTTAAATCCTCAAATGTATAATTTACGGTTTGATTTGCTTTTGCTATTTCAAAAGTTACATTAGCCAGGTCAGAAGTTCCATATTGATTTGTGGCTGTTAACTGTGCTATAAATGTTCCTGGTTGTTCAGGTGTACCTGAGAAAACACCATTATCAAATGTAATTCCTAAAGGTAATGTCCCCGTTTGCGCCCAAGAGGTAGGGTTATTAGTCGCTGTCACAGCTCCATCAGACAACAATACACCATAAGTTCCTGTAATTGTTCGTGGAGACACAACTGGTTTTTCCGTTGCTACTCCAGCAGCAGTCCAAGAAATATTATCTAAAGTAAGTTGTGGTCCTGCATTTCTAAAAGTTACAGTTACTACTCCTGTTTTGTTTATTTCTACTTCATAATTGTGAATAGTTGTATCGGTACTAGTTGTACCAAAAGTAGGAGAAGTAAAAACAACTACGTTATCTACTAAGATTTCAATCTTTCTATTATTTGAACCTCCAGTAAAAGCTTTTCTGACATCAAAAGTTAATTTTCCGATTCCATTAGAAATTGTTGTTTCTAATGTATTTCCTGAAGCTTGAAATAGGATTCCTTTATTTGTGATAGGATATGTACCTTCATTTCTTGCTTTTGTATAATTCCATACAATTCCACTTGTTTCACCGTTAAATGATCCTGTTTCATAAGAATTACTTAATGCAGTTTGGGACTCAAAAGTTTCTGTTCCCTGCCCAAAAGCAAATCCTGATAACAATAAAGTTAGCAAGGATGATCTAAAGTAAAATTTTTTCATAAATAAAATGTTTTTTTTAGTTGTTCAAAAATAGTGTTAATTTTTATAATCAACATTAATATAATATTAACAAAAATAAAACAATTAATTTATTTAGCTGTTTTTAAACGAATAGGTTACAAAAAAATCCACTAACTAAAAAAGCTAGTGGATTAATTTTAAATAAAGGGAAAAAATACTATTAATAGTATGTATATCTTCTAACACCCGCA
Source organism: Empedobacter sp. GD03865 (assembly GCF_029840775.1). Lineage (NCBI taxonomy): Bacteria > Pseudomonadati > Bacteroidota > Flavobacteriia > Flavobacteriales > Weeksellaceae > Empedobacter > Empedobacter sp. GD03865. The sequence goes on along the minus strand of NZ_JAOCDF010000030.1, from coordinate 4,537 downwards.
ATGTGTTTCGCCAAACGCATTACTTGGTGGCTATATCCATATTCGTTATCGTACCAAACGTACATTACAACATTTTTACCATCTGCAGAAACAATTGTTGCATTACTATCAAAGATAGATGGAGCAGTAGTTCCAACGATATCCGAAGAAACTAATTCGTTGTTCAACGAATATTTAATCTGTTCTACCAATTCTCCATTTAAAGCTGCACTTTTCATAATGTTATTTACATCCTCTACAGAAGTATTTTTATCAACTTCCAAATTTAACACAACTAATGATCCATTTGGAACAGGTACGCGAATTGCATTAGATGTTAATTTACCTCCTAAACTAGGTAAAGCTTTCGCTACAGCACTACCGGCACCAGTTTCTGTAATAACCATATTTAACGCAGCAGCACGTCCACGACGGTATTTTTTGTGCATATTATCAACCAAGTTCTGATCATTTGTATAAGCATGAATCGTTTCTAAATGACCTTTCACAACACCTAGGTTATCTTCTACAACTTTTAGTATTGGAGTGATTGCATTTGTAGTACAAGATGCCGCTGAGAAAATATCTACATTTTCCGGGCTGTATTCTTCATGATTAACACCATATACAATATTCGGAACACCTTTTCCTGGCGCTGTTAATAAAACTTTATCAGCACCAACAGATTTTAAATGACGAGATAACGCTTCTTCATCTTTAAAAACACCTGTGTTATCAATAATTAAAGCATTATTAATACCATAAGCAGTATAATCAATATCTTCTGGCTGAGCTGCAGAAATCATATAAACAGAAACTCCGTTGATGATTAACGCATTATTGTCGTGATCAGCTACAACGTTTCCATCAAAATCACCATGAACAGAATCATGACGTAACAAAGAAGCTCTTTTTTCTAACAAAACAGGATCGTTTTTATCACGTGTTACAACAGCGCGTAATCTTAATTGTTGACCTTTTCCCATTTGAGAAGCCAACTCACGAGCTAATAAACGTCCGATACGACCAAAACCGTATAAAACAACGTCTTTTGGTTCAACACTTTTTACATTTTTGCTTGCACCTAATTTCTCCTCAACGAAAGCTTCTGCCGAAGCGTAATCTCCAGAAATATATTCTTTAGCTAATTTTCCAACATCAAGTCTAGAAGCTGGTAATTTAGCTTCAGAAATAGCTTTAGCAATTGCTAATGTATCGTCGATAGCAATCTTTTTTTCTACAAATTCCTCAGCATACTGATGTAGATTTACGATGTCACTAACGTTTTTATCAACTAATTGATTACGGAAAATTACCAATTCAACAGATTGATCATACCATAAATCTGAAACAATTTTAATGAATTCTACAACCTTTTTGCTCATTTCATTGAAAGATGCAAGTTGTTGATCATAAGAAGAGTGGTTCATTTAATAAATGTTTATTTGTGTTTATTTACTTAATTCTTGGCAAAAGTAATCAATTATAACGATTTCGTACATTTTTATTACAAAAACTAATTATTGTCATAAAAACACAACTATTCCTACGAAAATACTAAAATATAGAAAATAAATAAATTTTTAATGAGAAATTTTAAATTTTACGAATACTAATAAACAGCTATAATCCATTGTTTTATTATTGAATTTAAAATTAGTTTTATTTTACGAAAACGTTTTCGTAAAATAATTGTTAAAAAGTTTTATTTGCAAATTCGAAAAAGCGTTCTATATTTGCACTCGCAATACCGCAATAAACTGCGTTATTGGAGAGTTGGCAGAGTGGTCGAATGCGGCAGTCTTGAAAACTGTTGAGGGTCACACCTCCGGGGGTTCGAATCCCTCACTCTCCGCAAAGACAAATGGTACCTTTGGAAGACAAAGAGTACCATTTTTTATTTATTCTTAAATCATATCATTTTCTTCATTATGTTTTATAGAGTTATTTTTTGAAAATCTGAAAATCAAAGTTTATTTAAAAACGTCAAAAATAACATCAAAGGTTCGACTGAAGTACCTGTCAGCCCGCGAAAAGACAAATGGTACCTTTGGAAGACAAAGAGTACCATTTTTTATTTATTTTTAAATCATATCATTTTATTTTCTATATTTTATAGAATGATTTTTTCTGAAACTCTTGAAATCTTATTTCAATCATATTCTTCTCAATATTTCCCTTTAAAAAATTTTACAAAGGTAATCTCATATTTATTTATTTTTCAATTACGGTTTTCCGTAATTGAGAGAACTTCCATTTGATTATATTTGTTAAATTTAGCATATTCGTTAATAAACCTTTATCTATTATGAAAATAAAATTTTTACAGGCTTTTAATGGAGATTCCATATGGATTTCTTTTACGGAGAATCGAATTAATAGAAATATTTTGATTGATGGAGGGACTTCAACTACATATACTTTTAAAGACAAAAAAGACGGGAAAATAAAGCAAGGTGATTTAAAAACTCTTATAGAATGTCTTAAAGCAAAAAATGAAAAATTGGATTTAGTAATTCTAACTCACATAGATGATGATCATATAGACGGATTTCTAAAATGGTTTAGCAAAGATGAAACAGCGATTCAGAATATAAAAGAAATATGGTTTAATTCTGGTAGAACGATTAAACAGTATTTAAATGATACTGAGGTTGAAGTTAATTCTGTCAAATTCAAAGATCAAACAACTTTGACAAGTGTAAAACAAGGTGTTGACTTTGAAAATTATATTCGTGATAAGGGAGTTTGGAATGAAGAAGTAATCAAACAAGAAGAGATAATACATTGGAATGGAGTTTCTTTTCAAGTCTTGTCACCAAGTAAAGAAAAATTAATAGGATTACTCAAAGAATGGGAAAAGAAAGCGCCTACATCTCTATTAGATACTGCGCGAAAAGATGATTATAAAAAAACTTTAAGGAAGGTTATGGAAGAGGATGTCTTTGAAGAAGATGATGATCCTTACAATGGAAGTTCTATATCATTTATTATAACTCGTGAAGACAAAAAGTTCTTATTTTTAGCTGATTCTCATCCTTCAAATATTATTTCAGAGTTGAAGAGGTTAGGTTATAACCCAACCAACAACAAACTCCAAATAGAATTATTAAAAATTTCTCACCATGGTAGTCAAAAGAATACTTCAGTAGAGCTGTTAGAATTAATCGAAACTAATAAATATGTTATTAGTACAAATGGAGATATGCACGGTCATCCTGATAAAGCGACTATTGCTCGGATTGTTAATGCAAATTCTAAAGCAAAAATATATTTTAATTACCCCACTTTAATAGACAAGCTAATTTTAAAGGAAGATCAAACAGACTATCCAAATGTTGAATTTTTAGGAACTGAATCATTATAAAGTGTATTTATGAGAGACGATTTACAATTTTTTACAGTAAAAGTAGCAGGTGGAAGTGGATGTTTATTTCAACCGTTAGATAGTGAGTATAGTTACGTTTTGACAGCTAAGCACGTTATTGAAGGTGTTGAGAATATAGAAATAGTCAGACAATACATTGGAAATGATGGAAACAAAGTAGATGAGATACTTAAAATACTAGAAATTCCATATATGCATAGTAATCCCAATAAGGATGCCGCCATTGGATGTCCTAACAAAAATTCCATAGTAAGAAAAGGTATATAATACTTATCTTACAATTATGAAAGGAATAAAAAATCATTACGATGCTTCATTTAAATTACGAGCAGTAGAATTGAGTTATGAAAGAAGTAATATTTCGGAATTAGCAAGGGAACTTGGAATAAAAGCCTCCTTATTATACAAATGGCGCAAAGATTATCAAGAATACGGATCCAATAGTTTTCCAGGAAAAGGTAATTTAAAACTAACGCCTGAACAGGAGCGAATAGTTGAATTAGAAAGAAAGCTTAAAGATGCAGAATTAGAACGTGATATCTTAAAAAAAGCAATCAGCATTTTCTCCAAGAACGGTCGATGAAATATAGATTTATAAAGAATCATGAGTGCCAATTTCCGATTGAGAAAATGTGTATTATCTTAAAAATCCACTCCAGCAGCTATTATAAATGGAAAAATAAAGGTTGCTCCAATCGACTTTTGAGAAAAAATTTGATGCTAGATAAAATAAAGTATCTATATTTTAAATTCAAGCAGAGATATGGAAGTCCTCGAATTCATTCAGAATTAAATGCTTTAGGTTACAGAATATCAGTTAAAACAGTTGCTAAATATATGCAAGAGCTTGGTTTAAGAAGTAAATTAAGTAAAAAGTTTAGAGTTACAACAAATTCTAAACATAATTATTTAACTGTAAATAATCTTCTTAATCGAGATTTTTACGCTTCAAAACCTTCTATGAAATGGGTATCAGATATTACTTATATTCAAACTCAAGAAGGATTTTTATATTTAACAACAATTATCGATTTATACGATAGAAAGGTCATTGGTTGGAGTTTGAGCAATACGATGAGTACTGAAGATACAACTTTATCAGCATGGCGTATGGCTATAAAGAATAGATCGATTAAAAAAGGAATGCTATTTCATTCTGATCGAGGTGTT